>NZ_JAOZOZ010000015.1:19491-22058 GCF_029933015.1 Hydrogenimonas sp.
TCATTTGTAGCAGTGCTCCTCCGCCGGGAAAAGGCCGTTTTTCACCTCTTCGGCGTACTTTCCGACCGCTTCTTTTACCGCTACGGCGCCGTTCATGTAGTGTTTGACGAATCTGGGTTTGAAAGCTTCGAAAAATCCCAGCATGTCCGACCATACCAGAACCTGGCCGTCGGTCTCCTTTCCCGCGCCGATGCCGATGACGGGGATGTCGCATTCGCGGGTGACGAGGGCCGCCAGCGTGGGGGTGACCCCTTCGATGACGAGGGCGAAGGCGCCCGCCTCTTCGATGGCGGCGGCGTCCTGAAGGACTCTCTCGATGCTCTTTTCGTCCCGTCCCTGGACCTTGTAGCCACCTTCGGCACGGACAGACTGGGGTTTGAGGCCCACATGGCCCATGACGGGGATGGCGTTTCGGGTGAGGTGGCGGACCAGATCGGCCCGTTCGGCACCCCCTTCGATCTTCACGGCGTCCGCTCTGGTGCGGCGGAAGACTTCGACGCAGTTGGCCAGCGCCTCGTCGGGTGTGTTCATGGTGCCGAAAGGCATGTCGCAGATGACGAAACTCTCCGGTGCGCCGTTGCAGACGGCCCGGGTATGGTAGATCATCTGATCGAGGGTGGCCGAAAGGGTGTCGGGTTCGCCAAGAAAGCTCATGTTGAGGCTGTCGCCGACCAGGATCATGTCGACACTCTCTTTAAAAAGCGAGGCGAAAAGGGCGTCGTAAGCGGTGATCATGACCAGTTTCCGCTCCCCTTTCGCCTGCTGCAAAGATGTGATCGTCTCTTTTTTCGCCATCTCTCTCCCCCGTTTCGAAAGTAGAGTGATTCTATCCAAAAAACGGTAAAAATGGTATAATTGCGCATATTTGGGAGGCGCTCATGGGCATCCGGACCCGGTTGGAACAGCAGTTCGACTACGATATCGTCGACGAGTTCCTCGACCATTTCGACATCATGACAGAAATGATGGAGCCCTCCATCGTCGCCCTGGAAAACGCATCGGTCCGATCCGATAAAATCAACGAACTTTTCCGGATTTTCCACAACATCAAGTCCGCGGCCTCTTTTTTGAAACTCGAGCGGATCCATCTGCTGGCCGAACTGGCGGAGGAGATGATGGAGAGGCTCCGGGCCGACGAAAACGCGGTCGACGAAAAGGTGATCGACTGGCTGCTTCTTGTCAGCGACCAGATGCGCGCATGGTATCTCGAGCTTTCCGAAGACGGGGAGCTGGAGAGTATCGACCCAAAAATTTTGAACATACCGGAGAATGACTGAATTGAAAAAGCTGGTAGCCTATATCACGACCGGATATCCGGACAAAAACTTTACCGCCGATCTGGCGCTTTCATTGAAGGAAGCCGGTGTCGACTCGCTGGAGCTGGGTATCCCCTTTTCCGATCCGGTGGCCGACGGTCCCGTCATCGAAGCGGCCAACCTCTTCGCCCTGCGCAACGGTTTCAAAATGGCCGATCTGCTGGAAGTGAGCGAACGGATCGCTCCCGAGATCGATACGCTCTGGATGGGATATTTCAATCCTTTCTACCACAAAGGCATCGACTTCTTTCTCGAAAAGGCGGTGGCGTACGGGGTAAGCGGGTTCATCATCCCCGACCTGCCCCATGAAGAGGGTGCCGCCTACAAAGAGAAATTCGACGAAAAGGGAGTGGCGCTCATCGAGTTCGTCGCCCCGACCGATTCGCGGGAGAGGATCGCCGAGATCGTCAAAGACGCGAAAAAGTTCATCTACATGGTGGCCTATGCCGGAATCACGGGTGCCGAAAAGAGCGAATCGCTCGAGCCGATCATCGACGCCGTGCGCGAACATACCGACACACCGCTATACATAGGCTTCGGTGTCAACGAAAAGACGGCGAAGGAGAAGGCCAAAGGTGTCGACGGCGTCATTGTCGGCAGCGCTTTCGTCAAGATTTTGCTTAAAGAAAACTTGACACATTCGGAAAAAATTGATAAGATATCTACACTTGCCCGTTCGATCAAGGAGATGATCAACGAGTAGAAGGCAAGAAAACGTTGTTTGCCATGCGCTTTTATTTTGAAGAAGCGCGGTTTGGCTGCGCGTGAGCCCGCTGCTGAAGCGAACTCAGCGTTAGCGTAGGCATAAAGAGCTTTGCTCTGTTGCCGTGTTTTTTAAATGGGGTTGACCTGGCTTCGACAGGAGCAGGTGATTCCTGACTGCATGTCGGGTTGAACATCCCGTTACCACTGTTCACAATGCAATAAACGCAAACAACACAAACTACCGCCCTGCTTACGCATACGCTGCGTAAGTTCAACTAACCTTTAGGGCTGCTCCCTCCGCCGACGCCATATAGGCGGATTTCGGGAGTATCACACCTTTATGGCTATATCTGCAGGGTGCCTCGCCTGCAGACGAATCTTCGAGGCTCGCACAGCGTAGCTTTGGACATTGCGCGAAGCTGTGTCAAACATAGCAATGTCGTCTAAGCATGTAGACGTCAGGAGTTGCTTGTTTCTGGACAGGGGTTCGATTCCCCTCAACTCCACCAGTCTTTTCCAACTCTCTTTCAAAGTCCATCTTTATGA
>NZ_JAOZOZ010000001.1:0-23343 GCF_029933015.1 Hydrogenimonas sp.
CTATGTTGTGTTTCGTTTTTCTGTCGAAAATGAAAGGGTCTCCCCGCCCTCCCACGGCGATCGGCCTCTCTTCGAGGTTTGGATCGAGCAGACGTTCGCAGGAGGCGAAGAAACAGTCGAGATCGAGATGGATGATCACGGTATCCTCCTTTGTGATTCGGTTTTTAGTAACTATTGTAGGCCGATATGGTATGATTGATACAAAAAATATCAATTTCTAAAGAAGTGAACATGCTCTCTTTCGATGAAGTACTTGGCCGTCTCAAGGATATTTTGAGTGCCGAAGTGGGAAACCGCAGGGTGCTGGACAAGGATATCGCCGAAGCGCTGGGAATCGCGCCCGCCTATTTCGCCGTACTGAAGAAGCGGGGATCGATTCCCCTCGCCCAGGTGGCCGATTTCTGTGCCCGCCGGAAGATCAGCATCAACTGGCTTCTTTACGACCAGGCGCCCAGATCGCTGGAAGAGAGTACCGAGAAGGTCGCGACGATCCGCTATTTCAGGCAGATCAACGCCTCCGCGGGCAGCGGTGCGATCAACTGGGAGGAGGGTTACGAGACGATCCGTATCGACGAAGCGCTGGTCCGGCTCCTGGGTGGACGGAAGTATCTCAAAAACATCGATGCTCTGGAGGTGCGCGGCGATTCGATGGAGCCGCTTCTGCACGACGGAGATCTGATCGCCGTCGATCGCAGCAGGCAGCAGGTGCGCAGCGGAGGGATCTATGTACTTAGAATCGGTGAAGAGCTTTTCATCAAACAGGTCGAGCGTAAAAACGGGGAGGGATGGCTCTGCATCTCTCTCAATCCGGCCTATCCGGCTATCCACGCCGAGGCGTCGGAGATGCACATCATAGGCGAAGCGGTCGCCATCATGCAGAGGGAGTCGTAACATGGATCGATACGAACCGCAGGTCCGCCGCGACCTGGTCGATATGGTCTACGACTCCATCCCCTTCAGCATCATCGTCAATATCATGGCGGGTCTCGTCGTACTGGTGGTCTACTGGCCGAAATCTGGAAAAAACGCGGTGATATGGTACGGAATGATCGTCGCGGCGATGCTCTATCGTCTCGGGATCTATCTCTACTACAAATCGCACCAGGACGAGATGCCGGTGGTACGGGCGGAGGTGCTGCAGTGGATCGGGATGTTCGCCAGTGCCGTGATATGGGTGAGCGGTCTGTGGTATTTTCTCGGCAAACACGGGATCGCCTACGACTTTCTGATGGCCTTCGTCATGGGAGGGATGGCATCGGGATCCATCTCCACGCTCTCGTCCGAACGGATCACCGCCATCACCTATGTGCTGATCACCCTGGGCGGAACGGCGCTGTGGCTTCTGATCAGCCCCCGGGCCATCGAAGTGATGATGGGAGTGATGGTGCTCATCTATCTCGCCTTTCTCGTCTCCAGCTCCAGCCGGATCCACAGGACGATCGTCGACGCACTGGTTCTAAGACGGGAGAACGAGCACTGGATCCGCGCTCTCAAAGCCCACAGGGCCGAGATCGAGCTGATTTTCGACAACGTTCCGGTCGGGGTATTCTTCTACGACAAGGATTTCAACATCGTCAACGTCAACCAGCACTTCGTGCAGCTTTTCGGATCGAGCCGGGAGAAACTGATAGGGTTCAATCTCGAAAGGCTCAAGGACAGACGGATCATTCCGGCCATCCGGATGCCGATCGACTACAACGGCCTCGAGGACGGCTACTACGAGGGTGCCTACCATACGACCACCAGCGACATCGATGTCTATATCCGCATCAAAACGACGGCACTGAAGGACTCCAAAAACCGTCTGGTCGGGGCGATCGGCATCGTCGAGGATATCTCCCAGGAGCTGGAGCACAAGCGGCAGATCGAGTCCTTCGCACAGTTTTACATCCAAAACCCCAATCCCGTCATGCAGCTCTCCTGCTACTCCCATGCCATTCTGATCGAAAACGACGCGGCGCGGCTGATCCATGTGGGTCTGGAGAAGAAGGAGCCCGAGAGATGGGAGGGCTTTTTGGAGAAGGTGTGCAGCGGAGAGCACAAAAGTATCGATCTTCGTTACGAGGAGACGGTCTATCAGTTCGATATCGTGGCGCTCGACGAGGAGCGGGTCAACCTCTACGGCCGCAACGTCACGAAGGAGAGGATCGCCAGAGAGCGTGCGGACTATCTGGCCTACTACGACGAACTGACCGGCCTGCCGCGGCGGAAACTGCTTTTCGAGCATGTCAAGATCGCGATGCTGCGGGCCGAGCGCAACGGTACCACCAACGCCCTGCTCTTTCTGGATCTGGACAACTTCAAGCAGATCAACGATTCGATGGGACACGACGTGGGCGACTATCTGCTGCAGCAGCTCGCCAAACGCCTGACCAATCTGATGAGAACGGGGGATATCGTCGCGAGACTCGGAGGCGACGAGTTTGTGATCCTGCTCTCCGATATCGAGGGGGATGCCGAAGAGGCGGCGATGAAGAGCGAAATCGTCGCCAGAAAAATTCGTGAAGAGGTGGCGAGGCCCTTTGCGATCAAAGGGCGCAAACTCCACTTCAGCGTCAGTATCGGCATTACCCTCTTTACCTACGATCGGGACTTCTTCGATCTGCTCAAAGAGGCGGACGTGGCGATGTACGAGGCCAAATCGGCCGGAAAGAACGGTGTCCGGCTCTTCGACAGCAAGCTCGAGAAGAGTACGGTGCGCAAAACGGAGCTGATGCAGGATCTGCACAACGCCATCGAAAGAAACCAGTTGACACTTCTGTATCAGCCGCAGATCGAGATATCCACGGGAAAATGTGTCGGTGCCGAAGCGCTTTTGCGATGGGAGCACCCCAAACGGGGGCTTGTCTCGCCGGGGATCTTCATCCCCCTGGCGGAGGAGAGCGGGCTGATCCACGAACTGGGCCAGTGGGTGTTGCGGCGTGTGGCACAGGAGAGCGCACAACTTCCCCTGGACTATATCGCCGTCAATGTCAGTATCAAAGAGTTCGTCCGGAGCGACTTCATCGAAATGGTCAAGACCATGGCGAAAAAGGGGGAGATCGATCCTTCACGCATCGAACTGGAAATGACCGAGTCTGTCTTCATCGAAAACTTCAAGGAGACCAACGATAAACTCCAGGAACTCCGCAGAATGGGTTTCAGGTTCAGTATCGACGATTTCGGGACCGGCTATTCGTCACTGGCCTATCTGAAGAATCTCTCCATCAAGACCCTGAAGATCGACCGGGGATTCGTCGAGGATATCGGCATCAATCCCAACGACGAGGTACTGACCCGCACCATCATCGATATCGCGGCCCATTTCGGTATGAAAACGGTGGCCGAAGGTGTCGAAAACGAGACCCAGCTGGCCTTTTTGAAGAAGTTCGGATGCGATCTGGCCCAAGGGTACTACTTCAGCAAACCGATGTCGATCGATTCGTTCATGAAGTGGCTGGGCGAAAGGGTATAGGGGCTGAAACCTCTTTGGAAAGGCACGAAGGTTTCCGAAAGCGTTTCCTATCTCCTTCGCAGTTTCGTCAGGGAGAGAAAAATACCGGAGAGCACGATATAGGAAGCGAGCGTAACGGCGGCGCCTTCAAATGTCATATATATCCATTCCACGTGATCTCTCCGGTTGGTTTGTAAAGATGGCATGGTACGCTTTTCGTTTGAACCGAAAATCAACGGAACATTAACAGATTTAAATAGGATAAAAATCATGAGATACCGATACATCGGCCGGAGCGGTCTGAGGGTTTCACCCATTTGCATGGGGACGATGACCTTCGGATCGTTTTGCGACAAAAACACCTCCTTCGCGATCATGGATCGGGCCTACGAAAGAGGGATCAATTTCTACGATACCGCCGAACTCTATCCGGTTCCGCCCAGGAAGTCGTGGGCCGGTGTGACGGAGGAGATCGTCGGGGAGTGGCTGGCGACGAAACCGAGAGATTCGGTCATATTGGCGACGAAAGTGGCCGGTGCGGCCAGCGGCTGGTTCGTGCCGCCGATACGCCACGGACTGACGGCCATCGACCGTTTTCATATCGAGCGGGCGGTGGAAGGGAGTCTCAAGCGCCTGAAAACCGACTATATCGATCTTTATCAGATGCACTGGCCCGACACGGTCGTGCCGATCGAAGAGAGCCTGGAAGCGTTCGACAGACTTGTGCAAAGCGGCAAAGTCCGATACATCGGCACCTCCAACGACACCGCCTACGGCCTGACGAAAGCCAACGAGGCGAGCCGCTATATGGGATTGGCGCGGTTCGAATCGATCCAGAACAACTTTTCGCTCCTCAACCGCCGTTTCATGGACGAACTGGCCACGGTCTGCCGGCAGGAAAAGATCTCGCTGCTTCCCTACGCCCCGCTGGCGGGCGGGGTGCTGACGGGGAAATACAACGGGGATTTTTTCCCGCCCGATGCCCGCTTCACGAAATACCTGCGCGACAAAAATCCCCGCGTCCGCGACCAGGCACGGAGATATCTCAACGACAAAACCCTGGAAGCGACGGCACTCTATATGGAGATCGCCGAACTGGCCGGTATGAGCGTGACGACACTGGCAATCGCCTGGAGCATCCGACACGACTTCGTCGCTTCCTCGATCATCGGTGCGACATCGGTGAAACAGCTCGACGAGACACTGGCTGCCCTCGATGTCACACTCGACGACGAGATCATCAGAGCCTGCGACGGTGTACATGAAGCGATTATGTATCCGATGGGGTAGACCGCCCCGCTTCGTCTGCGACGTCCATCTGGCCAAAGTCGCCAAATATCTGCGTCTGTTGGGATTCGATACGGTCTACCGCAACGATATCACCGACGACGAGCTGCTGGGGATGTGCCGGTTCGGGCGTATCGGGATCACCTGCGACAGGCGGCTGCAGGAGAGGCTTCCGGGCTCGATCGTCGTGCTCTCTTGCGAGGATGCGGGCAGACAGGTGCGGCGTCTGAGCGCGATGTTTCATCTGGCGCGCTACGCCCACCCGTTTCACCGTTCTCTTTGCTGCAACCGCCCCATGGTTCCCTGCGACAAACGGCGCTGTCTTTCGAAGATACCGAAAGAGACCTACCGATGGCTCGACGGGTTCTGGCGGTGTCCGAAATGCCAAAAGGTCTACTGGCATGGAACGCATGCACCGCGCATGCGCAAAAAAATTATCGATTTGCTTGGTGTATCAGAAAAAGTGCATGGAAATTAGGAGGTGGTAATGAGGAAGAAAACGTGGTGACCCCTAGGGGACTCGAACCCCTGTGACAAGGATGAAAACCTTGCATCCTGGACCGCTAGATGAAGGGGCCATCAACGGTTTGTGGGTGAAATTATAGTGAATTTATCTTAAATTATTATAAAATTATGAGCGTCAAGGAGAAAAATTGAAAATTTCCGTAAGAACCTTTGTTTCGCTAGTGTTTCTGACGCTTTTGATGGGAGGGTGCGCCTCCAAAATCTACGAGAAGCCCGAACCGGCTCTCATCGTTTTCAAGACACCCACGCTCAGGTATGCCGATCAGGGGTTCGTCTACCGCGGAAAGGATCGCATCAAGCTCCAGATCTATGTCTCGGGCAAAGCGGCATTCGAAATGACGGTCGGCAAAAGGGTCTGTGTCGGCAACGCCTGTATGGGAGAACAGGAGTTTTATAGAAAATACCTGCATGCGGAGTATCCCAGAGGCACGCTGGCGGCGATCTTTTCCAAAAAGCCGATCTTCGGCGGCGAAGGGCTCGAAGAGGAGGCGGGGCGTTTCGTACAGCGCATCGAAGAGACGGGACGATTCGATATAATCTACGTTTTCGATTCGCGGTCGGCGAAATTCAGGGACCGTTTGAATCGTATACTTATAAAGATTACGGAGATACCATAAAAATGTCACAGAACAGAAAATATGTCGGCGCCCATGATATACCGCGTCGGGGTGCTGAACGCACGCCGAAAGCGGGTAAAGTGAAATCGGTGAAAACCATGGGAGGTGACATATGAAATATGTCGGCGCCCATGTTTCAGCTTCCGGCGGCGTGTTCAACGCCCCGCTCAACGCCAAGGCGATCGGTGCCAGGGCTTTCGCACTCTTTACGAAGAACCAGCGCCAGTGGAAAGCCAAGCCTCTCGATGAGGAGACGATCGAAAAATTCAAGACCAATCTGAAAGCCAGCGGGATCGATCCGAAACACGTCCTGCCCCACGACAGCTATCTGATCAACCTGGGGCATCCCGAAGAGGAGAAGAGACAAAAGAGTCTGGATGCCTTCATCGACGAGGTGAAGCGGTGCGAACAGTTGGGGCTGGACAAGCTCAACTTCCACCCCGGAAGCCACCTCAAGAAACTGAGCGAAGAGGCGTGTCTGGACAGAATCGCCGAGGCGATGAACATCACACTGAACGAGACCGAAGGGGTGACGCTGGTCATCGAGAATACGGCGGGACAGGGGAGCAACCTGGGATACAGGTTCGAGCATCTGGCCTATCTGATCGACAAGACCGAAGACAAGAGCCGTGTCGGTGTCTGTCTGGACACCTGTCACACTTTCACGGCCGGCTACGATCTGCGGACCGAGGAAGCCTATGAAGAGACGATGAAGAGGTTCGACGAGATCGTTGGATTCGAGTATCTGCGGGGTATGCATATCAACGACTCCAAACCGCCCCTGGGAAGCCGTGTCGACCGTCACCACTCCCTCGGTTGCGGCGAACTGGGATGGGATACGTTCCGCTTCATCATGAACGATCCGAGGATGGACGACATTCCGCTGGTACTGGAGACGATCGACGATTCGATCTGGGCGCAGGAGATCCGCGCCCTTTACGATCTGATGGAGAGTTGAACCGTCACTGGACGATTCGGGAGAGATTGGCGTCGATCACCGCGCCCCGGGAGGCGAGGAACGAATCCATCTGTGTCTGCATCTCGATCGTCGTTTCGAGGTCGTAGTCGGGGATGAAGAGTGAGCGGTGGTTGCCGCGCTGGAAGAAAGTGTAGATATCCTCTTTTTCACCAGGATAGATGCGTTTGGCCGTCTCTCCTGCCAGGAAATAGGAGGTAATGTCTTTGGCTCCCATCAGTTTGGCGATGTAGACGCCTCCGGCCATCGGAGCCGTAGGGACCGTATTGGGGATGACGTCGTCATCTTTGACCATATGGATCAGGAACTTCTGTTTTTCGGCCGCCAGCGTCGCGTAGTTGAGGGGGTCGGCGTCGTCCAGGACGGTCTGCATCGCGTTGAGGAAGGCGTTGAAGGCGTCGGAGCCCGGTTCGAGTCCCGCCTCTTTCATGCCGTTGACGACCGTTTCACCGAAGGTTTCGGAGTGGACCATGATATCGGTGATGCCGCCACCGGGTACCGAGAGCAAAACGCTGTCGAACGAAAGGTTCGCTACATCCTGATAGGCGAAGAATCCGAAGGGGGCGATGGTGCCCAGAGAGTGGCCGACATAGGCGATGTGATCGGGATCGAAACGGTTGCCCCATGCATCTTCCTGGTAGGTCATGATGGCGTTTTGGAGGGCGATGTAGTCGGAGGTACTCTGGCGGATGTTGTCACGTACCGTCAGGAGGCTGGTCAGATTCATGTAGTGGATCCCCGAGGTGTCGGGTTTGCCATCGGGTTTTTTGGCCAGTATGGTTTCGTTCTCGTCCTGGGTCAGGAAGTCGAGATTGAAGGTTCTTTCATGATCTTTGTCATAGAGAGGATTGTCAGGATTGAAAATGCCGTGAAGGGGCAGGTCGATACCGACGACGGCGTAGCAGATGCGGGCGAAGGCTTCCGAGATGGCCAGTACATCGAGACGGTTGCGCGTGATGCCGTGCTGGAAGATGGCGACCGGCCAGCCGCTTTCGGGCTGTTTGCACCCCGATGCTTCACTGGGAATCGCGGCGAGGACCGGGATCGTGAGTCTGCCGGTTTCCGTTGGCATGTCGCTGCCGTTCTCGAATCTGAAAGAGTCGGTCAGAGGCGGCGTTGGATTGTCTTGTGTGGGGATACCAAGGTAGTAGGGAATGTTTGCGAGCACGCCTGCATAGACTTCGGCGTTTCCAAGCATCGTCGCGTTCAGTTCGGACACTTTTTCGTACTCACCCGCCGCGGCATAGAATCCCATCAGCATCTCTTTTGATGTCGCTTTGGTGTCCTGCAGTCCGAGATAGGCGTCGTTGGCACCGTTTTCTGCAATCGCCTCGGCCACTTTCCCGATCGATTGTGTCCTGAAGCTCCAGATATCGAGAATCTGGTCGGCCGGAATCTGCGAAGCTGCGATGAGCTGTTGCGTATGCTGCCGGACCGCCTCCAGTTTCTTCGCTTTTTCGAGATTCACGGCTGGGTCGCTGTCGAGGACCACGGTAGGATTGCCCTGGGCGTCGATCAGCGGTGTGGTTCCCAAAATCAGGGAGGTGGCGTAGTCGGGTTCGAAATCTTTCCCGTTCGTATCGGTGATGCCTTTGAGCAGTACGACAAGATAGCGGTTTGCCTCCTGCAGCGGAGCGGTCGGTACGATCGCGATCTTTTTGTCGTTTGCCGTGGCTACGAAAGAGGGCGCCTGAATGCCATGGTTGGGATCGATATCGATCATCATGACACGTCCCTGCAGGGAAGCGGGGTCCAGATCGCCGCTGATACCCACGGAGACGGGAGAGGTGGTGGAAAAACCGTCGAGTGTGTTGAGAGCGGATTTGACGGTGTAATCTTCGTCTTCGGGTTTGGTGTCGAAATGGATCTTCCCTGTTGTCGGATCCATCAGTATATCGTTGGGATAGGGGATGTTGCCGGCGTCGCTGTTGAAAAGTACGTAGCCGCCCGGCGCTTCAGATTCGTGGTAGTTGTCTGACGTGTCGCTTCCGCAGCCTGCCAGAATCACACCCGCCAGAACCAGAGTGAGTAAGTGTCGACGATGCATGGATCATTCCTTATGTGAATGGATTTGAAACATTCTAATATGAAAACTTTAAGTTTCCGGTTAATTTATATTTTTCTTTATCCTCCATTGGATATCATTGCTACAAATCGACGCAAGGATAAGGGATGCAAAAAGAGAGATTATCACGATGGGCGGTGATGACGGCGGCGGTATCGGTCCTGACGGTTTCGGCACAGGCGAGTGCCTACAAGCTGCCCGAGCAGTCGACGCGGTCGGTCGGGCTCAGTGCCGCCTATGTGGCGGGCACGGTATCGGCGGATACCAGCTACTACAACCCGGCCAACATGGGGTGGATGGACGAGAGGCAGGCGATCGAAGGCGCCCTGACGCTGATCTATCTGCCGAAAGTCAATTTCGAAGGAAGTGCCTACGGCATGCCGGCCGATGCGCAATCCAGAAGCGAAGATTTTCTGGTTCCCACACTCCATTACGTAGGGCCGCAGTTTGGCAACTGGCGCTTCGGATTTTCCGTCGTGGCGCCCGGGGGTCTGTCGAAGCGGTGGAAGGAACAGCCCCAGCGCTCCACGGCCGAAGAGTTCACTCTGGCGATCGTCGAGGCCAACCCCACCGTCTCCTACACCTTCAACGAACAGTGGAGTATCGGTGCCGGTTTCCGCGCGGTCTATACCGACGGAACGGTCCGTGCCTACGGGGAGAACGCCCAGGGAATGTTTCTCTACGCTCAGAATATGGAAGGGGACTCTTTCGATTTCGGCTACAACCTGGCTCTTTCGTTCCGGCCCCAGAAAGAGACGATATTGAGCGTCACCTACCGCTCCAACGTGGATCTGACGGTGGAGGGGACGGCGAAGGGCGGCGGCCCCGCCGTCGGCACGGCGTGGTTCGATACCGACGCGGACGTGGAAGTGCCGCTGCCCGCGACGCTGGCTCTGGCGGCCTCCCACGACTTCGGCCGGGTGAAGCTGGAGGTGGTCTATGAACGGACGTTCTGGTCCGAGTACGAAGATCTCGACTTCAACTTCGACGACGCGAGAGTGGAAAATTCGCTGCTCGGAAGGGCCAAGGACAAGGACTGGGACGACACCAACACGATCCGCATCGGCCTGACGTGGCACGTGGACGAAAAGTGGGATATGCTCTTTGGCTACGCATGGGACGAGACGCCGATACCGGAAAAGACCATCGGTTTCGAACTTCCCGACGCGGATGCCCAGATCTTTTCGGTCGGTTCGGTGATCCGCATCGGCGAGCAGTGGGAAGCGGGATTCGCGCTGCTTTACGACAAGAAAGACTCCCGTGACGTCTCCGCGGCCAAAAACGAGAACCGCATCGACGGCACGTTCGACAAAGGCGGTGCCTATCTGGCGACCGTCGGCATAGGGTACAGGTTCTGATGCAATACCCCTACCGGAATTTCTACGAGATGCTTGCGCACCATACCAGGCGCAAGCCCCGACGACCGGCCCTTTTTGTCGAAAACGGGAAACTCACCTACGAGAGACTCCTGAAAAAAGTCGATACGCTGGCCCGCTTTCTGGAGCTTTCCGATATCAAAAGAGGCGACAGGGTCGCGATATTTATGCAGAACTCCAAAGAGTTCGTCATCTCGCTTTTCGCCATCACGAAACTCGGTGCCGTGGCGGTGCCCGTCAACACCTTTCTCAAAAGTGACGAAGTCGCCTATATCCTCAACGACTGCGAAGCGCGGATGCTGATGGCTTCTGCCGAGCAGAAAGATGTCGTCGAACCTCTGTGGGAGACGACGAAGATAGAGCGGGTCGTCTGGGAGGGAAATTACGAAGCCCTGGACAACAAAAACATCGGTTTCGACGAGATTTTCGAGATACTGCACAGCCACGAGCATGTCGATTTGCCCGGTATCGACGATCTGGCGGTCATCATCTACACATCCGGTACCACGGGCAATCCGAAAGGCGCCATGCTCAGCTACCGCAACATCATGCACAACTGCGAAGCGATCGGTCAGCTCACCGACTTCACCCACAAAGACCGTTTCATCGTCTATCTGCCGATGTTTCACGCCTTCACGCTGACGGTGACGGTCATCATGCCGATCTACTACGGCGCCAGTTACGTGATCGTGCGCAAAATCATGCCCTTTTCCAACATCATCAAGCAGATCCTCTTCAAACGGGTCACGATGTTCGTGGGAGTCCCGGACGTCTACAACGCCCTCAGCCGTGCCAGACTCCCCTGGTATTTCATGTGGTTCCAGAAGATCCGCTACTTCGTCAGCGGGGCGGCACCGTTGTCGGAAGCGACGATCGAGCGCTTCACGGCGAAATTCAAAAAAGCCAGACTGCTGGAGGGGTATGGCCTGAGCGAGTGCTCGCCCGTCGTCTCGGTCAACCCGCCCTGGAAGCAGAAGCCCCTCTCCGTCGGTCCGGCGGTGCCGGGCGTGGAGATCAAGATCGTCGACGACAACATGATCGAACTGCCTACCGGCGAGATCGGCGAGATCATCGTCCGGGGCGACAACGTGATGCAGGGCTATCTGAACCGTCCGACGGCGACGGACGAGACCATCGTCAACGGCTGGCTTCTGACCGGCGACATGGGGTATCTGGACGAGGAGGGGTTTCTTTTCATCGTGGACAGGAAGAAAGACCTGATCATCTCCAGAGGGATCAACATCTATCCCAGAGAAATCGAAGAGGTGATCAACGCTTTCGAGGGTGTCGGCGCTTCCGCCGTCGTAGGGATGCCGGACGAAAAGAGCGGCGAAGTTCCGGTCGCTTTCGTCGAACCCGCCGAAAACGAAACGGTCGACCTCAAAGCGCTGCGAAGCTATCTGAAAGAGAAACTGGCCAACTTCAAACTCCCGCGGGATATCCGCATTCTCGATGAACTTCCCAAAAACGCGACGGGCAAAGTGCTCAAACGCATCCTCAAAGCGCAGCTTCAGGAGGAAGCCGCAGCCTCCAGGGGCTGAACGGCTCCCTTGACACGTTCGCTATAATCAATACATACTTCGATTTTTACTATATCAGGGAAAGAATGAAATATCTCGTAGATTTTTTACAGAAAGAGAATGTGACCGAAGCGGCTATCTTCGAACATCTCAAATGCTCGAAAGAGGAGGCTGAGATCCTCCGGGTCATGGCCCGCCGCTACGTGGAGGGAAGCGATGAGGTGGGTGTCATCGACCTGCTGATGGAACTCTACGGCGACGAAGCCTACGGCCATATCATGCATCTGGACAAGATCAAAAGCCTCTTCGAACTCGGCTGGCTGATGCAGAACAATTTTCATACCATCAAACTCGGCGAACTCTCTTCGCTGGAGCTGCTCCATACGAGCGTGAGTCTGAGCGTCTCGTTTCTCAAACTTCTCGAAAACGGCAATCTCGACCTGATGCTGCCCGAAGTGACCCCCTATACCGACCATCTGGAGTATCTGCAGGATCAGTTTCTGCGGATCGATCTCTATACCAAAATGGGATCGGCGCGGCACAGTTTCAACAGCGCCAGCCCCAGCGTCAGCCGGCTTCAGAACAAACTGGGTCTGCTGGAGAAGCGGATCGAGGAGCGTGTGGCGGTGACGAAAGAGCCGATCGTCGTGGAGGAGTTTTTCAGGGAGAAAGCGCTCGATCCCAAAGAGCAGCTGATATTTCTGGCCCTGCTGAAAGAGGAGTACGCAGGTGGCGAGGGGAACCTGCGGGACATGAACACGCTGATCGACCTGGTCAGTTTCGACGAGTACGACCGTTTCAGAAACCGCGCACTGCTGGAAGAGGGGGCGAAACTGGTCAGTGACGACATCATCGACTACGACGAGATGCTCAATCCTTTCGGCGGTATCACACGATCCTTTTTTATCAATGAAGAGATTCTCCACGACATCATCCATCCGCAGAAGAAGAAAAAGACGACGAAACTCAAACTGGGCCAGCTGGTCAAGGAGCAGGAACTTTTCGAACTGATCGACCCCAAAACGACACTCGACGATGTCGTGCTCCATCCCTCGACCCGGGAGATTCTCGACGGTCTGCTGAAACAGATGGACAAAAAGGTGGCCCAGCGTCTCAAAGCGTGGGGTATCCGATCCAAAGCCCGGAGTATCGACGCTCGGATCATATTCTACGGTCCCCCGGGTACCGGCAAGACGATGACGGCCCTCTCTCTGGCCAAATCGCTGAAAAAACAGGTACTCAGTTTCGACTGTTCGAAGATTCTCTCGATGTATGTGGGCGAAAGCGAGAAGAACGTCCGCAGGATTTTCGACACGTTCAGGGAACTGGCCGAAAAATCCAAAAGCGAACCGGTGCTGCTGCTCAACGAGGCCGACCAGTTTCTCAGCAGCCGCAGTACGGGTCCTGGCAGCAGTGCCGACAAGATGCACAACCAGATGCAGAACATCTTTCTGGAACAGATCGAACGTTTCGAAGGGGTGCTGATCGCGACGACGAATCTTCTCGAAAACCTCGATACCGCCTTTTCGCGCCGTTTCAACTACAAGATCGGGTTCAAAAAGCCCGACAGAAAGCAGCGGATGGAACTCTGGAAAAAGATGCTGCCGCAAAACGCGCCCTACGCAGAGGATTTCAGCGTCGAGAAACTGGCCGACTACGATCTGACCGGCGGCCAGATCCACCTGATCGTCAAAAACACCGCCTATCGTGTCGCCGCGAAAGAGGAACCGCTCTTTACCGTGGAGGATTTTGTCGCCGAGATCAGGAAAGAGAAAGGCGGAAGTTTCGAAGGCGAAGGCAAATCGATGGGATTTCTGGCATAGAGAGGTTTATTCTCTCTTTGGTTTTCCTTCGTTAAAATAGATAAAACTGTTGACGCCCGGACGTATCGTCCGTCATGGAGAGATCTGCAGCGAGCGGCCGGGAAGAGGGAAGGAGTGAGTTTTGGTGTGCAGGATTTTTCATTCCGAACACCCCTCTTTGCTGCACGCGATGGAAGATATCCGTCTCCAGTACGCGGCGGATCGGCAGCTGGACCGTTTCGATTTCATTCTGATCGGCGTCTCCTGCCGCTATCCCGTATGGGACATCAACGAAACGATCGTCCAGGTATTCGATACCGAAGAGTATCTGGCGTTTCACGCGACGGACGCATTCGACAACGAAGAGGTGGTCCATCACGGCATCACGGCGCTTTTCATACGTTTCGAACGCCAGGGAAGAGTGGAGTGTTTCGTCCAGGACGGTATCTCCTCCAGCAAACTGGAGGCGCTCGAGACGACCGCGCGCTACCTACAGGACCACTCGGAGGCTTCCCATCTGATGATCGCGGGCCTTTGCAACGCCCAACTCGCTTTTTTCATCGAAAAACTGGGACGGTACGATGTCCCCACCGGAAATCTTCAGGGAGGGATCTCTTCGGGGTTCAGGTCGGGCGACGAGGTCTATACCTACCAGTTCTGCAGAGGGGAAGTGATCCGCGACGGGTTCGTCATTCTGACGTTTCACAACGTGGAGATGGCCACCTCCATCGCCATGGGATTCGAGCCGGTCGGGGTGCAGTATACGGTGACGAAGGCGAAAGGATACCGGATATACCAGGTGGACAACCACCAGTCCTTCGCCTATACCATCGAAAGGCTGATGCGGGGAATCGACGATTTCGCACCGGAATATCTGTGGTACACGCCTGTCGTCGTGCTCGACGAGAGCGACGAAAATCTTTTGACGCTGCGGACCTTCCGCGAAAAGGGAAAGGAGTGGGTGGAGTTTTACGGACCGGTCAAAGAGGGGCAGAAGATACGGCTCAGCTACGGCGAAGGGGAACAGCTTCTCAACGCCGACGTCAAAAGCGCCTCCGCTCTGGCGCAGCAGCTTCCCGATCCGGAAATTCTCTTCAACTTCTCCTGCATCGCCCGGCAGTACGTGCTCGAAAAAGTGCATAAGGAGGAGAACCGGATCTACCGAAACTTTCTCCATGCGCCCCTTTTCGGATTCTTCACCTTCGGGGAGATCGGGCACGATTCCCACAAGTCGTCGATCCAGTTTTTCAATGAAACGTCCCTGCTTACGGGCATGGCCGAACGGTAGGAGAGAGGAAGCATGCGAGAGAAGATCAAAAAACAGATCCTCCATAACCTGCTTCTGGAGGTCTCCAAGCGCTACGACTACGTCATGGCCCAGAACACACGGATCTTCGAAGAGACGAGTTACAAGGCGATCCATGACGAGCTGACCGGACTCTACAACCGTTTCTACTTCATCGAACAGCTCAAAAAAGCGGTCGCGTTCGCGAAACGCCACGACAACTACGGGGCCGTGATCTTCATCGATCTGGACAATTTCAAAGTGATCAACGACACGGCCGGGCACAAGGCGGGGGACACCCTTTTGCAACTGATCGCCAAGAAGCTGCGGGCGATTCTGCGGGAGGAGGATCTGCTGGCCCGTTTCGGGGGGGACGAGTTCGTCATACTCGTGGACAATATCGGAGAGGATCAGCAGCGGGCGGTGGATATTTTGCAGAAGATCTCGGACAAACTTCTGGCCTCGGTCAGTTACGGCCATATCGTCGATCAGAAAGTCTACCAGATCACCGCCAGTATCGGGATCGCGCTCTTTCACGACCATGCGATGGATATCGATGACATTCTGCGCTATGCCGACAGTGCCATGTACGAAGCCAAACGCAAGGGTAAATCACGGGCCATCTTCTTCAATCCCCTGATCGAAGAGCAGCTGCAGCGCCGTTTTCTGATGGAGACGTCGATACGGCAGGGCATCGAAGAGGAGGAGTTTTTTCTGGTCTATCAGCCCCAGGTGGACGGTGAAGGGAAGGTGATGGGCGCCGAAGCGCTCATTCGCTGGAACAACGCCGAAAGAGGCGTTATTTCTCCCGGAGAGTTCATCCCTTTCGCCGAAGAGAGCCGGATGATCATTCCGATCGGCGAGTGGATTCTGCACGAAGCGTGCCGGACGCTGCGGCGCTGGGAGGAGGACCCTCTTCTGCGGGGCCTGAAACTCTCCATCAACTGCAGCGCCATCGAATTCATGGAACCCGGATTCGATCAGAAAGTGATCCAGGTGGTGACCGCCCACGGCGTCTCCCCGAAGCGGCTGACGTTCGAAATCACGGAGAGCCTTCTGATGATGCATCACACCTCCCTCACTTCCGTGATGCGTCGGCTCAACGCTTTCGGAATCTCCATCGCGCTCGACGATTTCGGCACGGGGTACTCCTCCCTGGCCTATCTCAAGAATTTCCCCATCGGTACGCTCAAGATCGACCGCTCCTTTATCGAGGATATCTTTTTCGATACGTCGGACCAGGCGCTGGTGCGGGCGATCATCTCCGTGGCGAAGGATTTCGGGATCGAAGTGGTGGCGGAAGGTGTGGAAAAGCCGGAGCAGGAGACGGCGCTGCGGGAAATCGGCGGAAAAGATCTGATCGTCCAGGGATACCTCTACGGCAAGCCGCTGCCCCTTCCCGCGTTCGAAGAGGCTCTCTTTAAAGAGTCGGGAAGCCGATAGTCTACCAGGAGGCTCACGGGATCTTTCGAAGGCGGTTTTGCGATTATGGTATAAAGCGGAAATTTTTTTCAAAGGTTGCGTGTGAGATTCAAAAACAGAGAGATCATACTTTTCGATCTGGACGGCACGCTGATCGACAGCGCCCCCGATCTGGCGGCGGCCGTGAACGAGACGATGGCGAAGCTGGGGCGCGAAACCTACGACGAGGCGACGGTGCGCGCCTGGGTCGGCAACGGCGCCGGAGTGCTGGTGAAGCGGGCCCTCTCCGGAAGCCGTGACATCGACGAAAACCTCTCGGAAACACTCTTCGAAGAGGCGCTGGCGATCTTCATGGCCTCCTACCGAAAGCGGCTGTGCGACGCGACGGTGCTCTATCCGGGGGTGCGGGAGACGCTGGAGCGGCTGGAGGCTCTCGGCCTGAAGATGGCGGTGGTGACCAACAAACCGGGGCCTTTCGTGGCGCCCATTCTCGAAAAACTGGAAATCGGAAGATTTTTCGACCTGACGCTGGGCGGAGAGGATCTGCCCCGCAAAAAGCCCGATCCCCTGCCGCTGCTGCACGCCTGCGAAAGGCTGGGTGCCTCTGCGGCGGAGGCCCTGATGGTGGGAGATTCGAAAAACGACATTCTCGCCGCCAAAGCGGCACACATCCCCTGCGTGGCGGTGGGTTACGGCTACAACTACGGCGAGGATATCGCCGTGCACGGGCCCGACGCCGTGATAGAGCGGATGGAGGAACTTGTCGAAATGGTGGAGGCGTGAGATGGAGAAGGGGCATGTCGCGATCGTGGGCGGAGGCGTGGCGGGTGTGACCGCGGCGCTGGCCCTGGGAACGCTGGGGGTGCGGGTGACGCTTTTCGAAAAGGGTGCGAGCCTGGTGGGGGGACCGCCCTTCTGTCATCTGCACGCCGGGGGCAACCTCTACCGGGAGATCTCCGACGATCAGTGCGTGGCGCTTTTGCGTCAGTCGGTGGAGTTCGCCCGGCTCTACCCCTTCGTCGTCGACCGGCGCCCCACGGTGATCGCCGTGCCGACCCGGGACGAAGGGAGTCCCGAGGCGCTGCTTCCCAGGCTGGCGCTGCTGCGGGACGAATACGCGAAGCTGGTGGCGGCCGATCCCGCAAACGAAGTGCTGGGCCCGCCCGAGGGATATTTCCGGCTTTTCGACGAGGCGAAGCTGCGCGAACTGGCCGAAAGGCCCCTCGCTTCTTCACCGCCCGAAAACGCGGAGGCGTGGATGGTGCCTGCCGCGAAGCGTCTGGACGTTTCGAAAGTAAAGTTTCCCCTGATTCTGGTGCAGGAGTACGGCCTCAACATGTTCCGCCTCGCCGCCGGGGCGAAGCTGGCGCTGGAGGCGATGGAGGAGGTCGATCTGCGGCTGGAGACTTCGGTCACCGGCATCGAACCGGCGCACGGGGGCTACCGGCTCGCCTGGCGCGGGCGTGGAGGCGAAAGCGGCATCTGCGAGGCGGACTATCTGATCAACGCGGCGGGTTTTCTGACCGGGAGTATCGACGACATGCTGGGGATCCGCGAAAAGCGGATGGTGGAGTTCAAGGCCGCCTACACGAGCCTGTGGAGAGATCGGGAGAGGTTCTGGCCCGAAGTGATCTTTCACGGGAAGCGGGGAACCCCCAGGGGGATGGGACAGTTCACCCCCTACGCCGGCGGCTACGTGCAGCTGCACGGCATGACGAAGGAGATCACCCTCTTCGAAAACGGTCTGGCGGCCAGCACCGAAGAGAGCAGCCAGCCGCGGCTGCCCGAAACCTTTCTCGAATGGATCGAAAAGGGGTGGCCCGAGGAGGTGATCTGCGAACGCACCCGCCGGGCCATCGACTTTCTGGCCTACTTCATTCCCGGTTTCGCCGAAGCCGAAGTGGGCGGACCGCCCCTTTTCGGAGCCCAGCAGATTCCCGGAGACGACCCGGAACTGCGGGTGGCGGAGGTGGCCTTCCCCCGCGCCCGGTACGCCCGCTGCGAGATCGTCAAAGTCTCCTCGGCGACCGACATGGCCCGGGCGATCGCTTCCGATCTGGCGGCCGAAGGGCTCTGCGACGCGGCAAAGCCGCCGGCGACACTGCCGGCGCTGGAAGCGCTGGAGGAAGCGGCCGTGGCCAAGGAGGCGGCCCGTATCGCCCTTTCGCGGGGGTACCCGGAGGCGATGGCGTCACTGAATGTCGGGTAGCACCTTTTTCCAGTTGCTCCAGAGGGGACTCTCCGGCGGGAAATAGGCCAGCACCGTCTCGATGTAGCGGTCGAAAGGGTTCTCGATCTTCGAGAGTCTCCGGCACATCGCAAGGGGCAGATCGTGGGTGTTCCAAAGCGTCGTGAAGGGAACCGGGAAATCGGTGCCGAAGAGGAGCTTCTCGTGGATCCGCTCCTGGCGCGCCAGATGGGGCAGCGCCTTGGCGCGCACCGGTGTGAGAACGGCGGAGATGT
This sequence comes from Hydrogenimonas sp., assembly GCF_029933015.1. Taxonomy (GTDB): domain Bacteria; phylum Campylobacterota; class Campylobacteria; order Campylobacterales; family Hydrogenimonadaceae; genus Hydrogenimonas. The sequence continues at coordinate 18,772 of NZ_JAOZOZ010000001.1, forward strand.
CGGCGTAGAGGTTGTCGTGCGTTTCGAGCATCTTCAGGAGGCGGTGGTAGTTGTCTCCGAAGTGTTTCGGGTTTTTCGAAAAGGCCTTCAGAAGCCGCAGGGGCGAGTACTCCAGGCCCATGTGGGCGGCGATCGTGGTGACGCCCGCCTCCAGCGGCCCTTCGAGCATCTCCAGCCTTTCGCACGCCCTGTGGGAGTGGACGCTGCTTTCGCTGCCGATATGGACGATGATCGGCAGCTTCAGCTCGGCCAGCTTTTCGAAAAAGGGGCGAAAACGCTTTTCGCGCGTGTCGACGTTCCAGTAGTTCTGCAGGAACTTCATTCCTTTAAATCCCGTTTCGGCGTATCTCTCCAGCCGTTCGATCGCGTCGGGGCGGAGCGGATTGACCGACATGAAGGGGACGATCAGGTCGGGGGCGCGGGTGTGGAGATCCCACACCTCCTCGTTGGTGGCGCAGACGGTGGGGTCGCGGTGGAGCTCCCTTCCATTTTCGTCGACTTTCGCGTCGACGCCGAAGATGACCGTTTTGGCCATGTGTTTCGACTCGCCGACGCGGCGGATCACCGTGTCGCGGTAGGCTTCGTGGGGACGCGCCAGCAGGGCGGCCGGATCGGCCCCGAGCTTTCTGGCGAAGAAGCGGATGGCGAGACGATCGTAGAAGCGGGTGAATTTCGCCTCTTTGCTGAGCAGGTGCATGTGGATGTCTACGGTCCGGAGGGAGGGTGTCTGGTTCACGGATTCTCCTTTGGATTATTATAGAGTGTTTCGACCTCTTCCACGAAACTTTTCACGCTTCCGTGAAACCGCAGAGGCGCCGAAATCCCGATGTCGAGAATGAAAGGGACCCAGAGGGCCTCGTCCCTGGGCAGGGAGCGGTCGGTACCCGTGATTTTTACCGGCACGACGGGCACTTCCGGGCGCATCTTCGCCAGATGGGCGAAGCCGCTTTTGAAGGGCTTGAGCTCCCCCGGCTCTCCGCGGCTCCCTTCGGGAAAGATGATCAGGATCTCTCCCCTGTCCAGGGCCTCGGCCAGAGGCTGAAGTGGGTGGGCGCCGCCTCTTTTCACGTTTCGCCGATCCAGCGGCAGGATGCCGACGAGATTTTCGGCGATGAAACGCCGCAGGGGCGTGGCGAAGAAGTAGTCCCGCGCCGCCACGGGCCGGACCTTCGGCAGGCGGGCGAGGGGGAAGAGGGCCATCAGCGCCAGGGTGTCGAGGTGGCTGTTGTGGTTGGCCACGACGATGGCGGGACCCTCCGTGGGGAGATGTTCGAGCCCCTCGGCCCGGATGCCGCTGACAAGAAGCAGCAGCGGCCTGACGAAGAGGGCGAAAAAGAGCCGTTTCATCCACATATTCGCCCCTTTCAGTAGTGAAGATAGTAGAGGTAGTGGAAAAAGAGCGGCGCCGTGTAGGTGAGGCTGTCGATACGGTCGAGAATCCCGCCGTGGCCCGGTATCAGGGTGCCGCTATCCTTGATCCCCACATCCCGCTTGATCATCGAGACCACCACGTCCCCCACGAATCCCGCCGAAGCGATCAGCATACCGGCCATCAGCGCCTCGGGCAGGGTGAAGGGGGTGAGGAACGTCAGCGCCAGAGCCGTCGCCGTCGTGGCCGTCAGCGCGCCCAGGAACCCTTCGACCGTCTTGTTGGGGCTCACTTTCGGAACGATCTTTCTCTTTCCGAACCGTTTGCCGAAAAGGTACTGGTAGATGTCGTTGAGCTCGGTGAGCACGACCAGATAGAGGAGCGTTTCGACGCCGCCGACGTTTCCGGCGCCCTCTGCGGGAGGCAGGGTCGCCAGAAAGGCCAGGTGGCTGATGGAGAAGACAAAAAGCATCAGCCCCCACTGCACCTTGCCGGTGGATTCGACGAATCCTTTCGTCTCTCCTGTTAGCACCTGCCTGAAAGGAAGCAGCAAAAAGGTGTAGACCGGTATCCAGATGATGAACATCTCGTACCAGCCGGCGTAGGCCCACCCGTATTGCGGCAGGATGGAGAGGTAGGCCCAGAAGATGATGCGCCGATCCACACGCCGGATCGGGATCATCGTGAAGTACTCCTTGACGGCCAGGTAGCTGACGACGGCGAAAAGCGCCACGGCGCCCCCTTTGCCCAGAAGCACGAGACCGAAAAAGAGAGCGGCCATGATCCACCAGGACCGGATGCGGTTTTCCAGCTCTTCCACGGGCCGGTTTCGTTTCATGCGCCGGACGATCAGTGTCGCGAAGGCCAGCGCGGCGAAGACCAGAAGCAGCAGTATCGTGACGGGACTCATCGCAGACCCCCTCTGACGCGGTTGAGTGTCGTCGGAATCTCCAGCAGCGCCCCGGCGAAAAAGAGGGCGGAGAGGATGTCGCCTCCCGCGATCCCCGTGGCGGCCAGCAGGGCGACGAGCCCCAGGAAGAAGGCGCGGTCGCTCTTGCCGAAGGGTCCATCATAACGCCTGCCGCCGCCGATGGCCCAGGCCAGCACGCCGGCATACTCGCTCACCACCGCGGCGAAGGTGAATAGGCCCACGCTCCAGAGCGATACACCCGGGACGAAAGCCATGGCCAGGTAGAGCGCCGCGTCGCTGAGAATGTCGCAGAGCTCGTTGAGATAACCGCCCAGGTCGCTTTTTTGGCCGAACTCTTTGGCCATGATGCCGTCGACGGCGTTGAGCGCCATGCGGAGAAAAAGTGTCAGAGGCATCAGCCAAAGGCTCCAGGGCGCACCGTGGGTAAGCGCCACGAGAGAGGCCTGTGCCAGAGAGAGCAGCAAAGCGGCGAGGGTGACATGGTTGGCCGTGAGACCCTTTTCGACCAGACGCGCCGCGAAAGGCCGCAACAGATTCAAGAAAGCGGGCTTGAGATCGTAGATCGTCATGGCGTACTCCTTTTGGGGCCGTTTCGGAAATTGTAATGGAAAAATCATAAAGTGTCAAGTGATGCTTTACAAAACTATCGAGTACTCTATCGACAATATCGACGAAAATCGTGAAAACTCGAGAGAAAACGGTTGTTTTCTCTTCCGTTTCAGCCCGGTTCGAGCCGACGGCCGGCCATTCGATTTTTCCTCTATGGAGATGTTCGAGACGGTTTTCAGTGTAAAATTTCAAAAAACTTTCGGGAGAAGAGATGAAAAAGATCTCCGTCAAAGAGTACGCCAGACTCAACCGCGTCAGCATCTATCAGGTGATCAAACGAATCCAGCGGGGCGAGCTGCAGGGGGTGACACTGGAGGAGAACGGGGTGAAGGTCAATTACGTGGTTCTCGACGAAGAGGGTGAATCGCCCGGTGATCGGCCGAAAGAGAAGGAAGATGAAACCATGCTTCCGGCAGCCGAAGATTGGAAAAAGGAGGCCGATCTGGCCGATGAGATCCGCAGACTCCGGGAGGAGGTGGCCCGCCTGCGGGCCGTGGTGGAGCGCTGCTGCGGGTAGCTACGCTTCGCTCTTTTCGGGCGGCGTGCCCTCTTTCCTGGCACTCTGGACGCGAAGCAGGGCGTTTTTGAGCTCCGCCTCGGTCTTCTGAAGCTCCTCGAGGGCGGCGGCGCGGGCCTTTTTGCCCTCTTCGGCGATTTTCAGCGAGTCGTTCAGGGTTTCGATGAGGGTGCGGTTGGCCTTTTTGACGCTTTCGATGTCGAAAACGCCCCGCTCCATCTGGGTACGGACCTCCCGGTTGGCCTCCCGCAGTCCTTCGGCGTTCTTCTCGAGCAGTTCGTTGGTCAGGTCGCCCGCCTCTTTGATCGCTTTCGCGGCGTCGTGGCTTCGGAAGATCGTGATGGTCTGGGCCAGCTGGTTGCGCCACAGCGGCACGGTGTTGACGAGGGTGGAGTTGATCTTGTTGATCAGCGACTTGTCGTTCTCCTGGATCAGGCGGATGGACGGCAGCGCCTGCATCGCCACCTGGCGGGAAAGGCGCAGGTCGTGGACCCGCCGCTCCAGGTCGTCCCGGAAGCTTCGGATCTCCCGAAGCTCCTGCACGGCCAGCATGTCGTCCTCTTCGGCTCTCTTTTCGTATTCGGGTATGATCCGCTCCTCCAGCTCTTTCAGCTTCCTCTCGCCCGCCTCGATATAGAGCTCCAGGGAGCGGAAATACTCCAGGTTGGCTTCGTAGAGTTTGTCCAGCGCCACGACGTCTTTGGTCAGGGTGGCCTTGTGGCGTTCGAGATTGTCGGCGATCAGGTCGATCTGGTCCCGCACCTCCTCGTAGCGCTGGATGAAGGTGGCCAGCGGTTCGGCCCGGCCCAGCAGCCTATCCCACCAGCTCCGTTTCCTGTTGGGATCGAGCGCCTCGATATCGAAACCGCGGATCGCCGCTACCATTCTGTTGAGGTCTTCGCCCGCGATGCCCAGATCCTTGTTCTGGACACCCTCGATCATACGGTTGGAGATCTCGTCCAGTTTCGCCTGGGCGGCGGTGCCGAAGCGGATGACGGAGCTGCGGTCGTCCGGGTTCAGCTCCTCCATCGCCCGTTTCAGCGCCTCTTCCTCCTCCGGCAGCGGTGCCGCGGGTGTCTCCTCTTTCGCGGCGATTGACTCTTCCAGCCGCTCTTTGAGTTTCGTTTCCATCATGATCTTCCTTTT
>NZ_JAOZOZ010000001.1:23443-57515 GCF_029933015.1 Hydrogenimonas sp.
CGATTGACTCTTCCAGCCGCTCTTTGAGTTTCGTTTCCATCATGATCTTCCTTTTCATTGATATGTTACGCGAGTCATGAGCGAAGCCCATGACTCGGCAGGGACTGACCGTCCCCTGCACCCCCCTGAAGCTTCGAATGCATAGGCATTCGAGATGACGTCCCGTCAAAACGGAATTTTTGGCGGAACGTCAATTACCGGAACTTCCGTTGCTATCAAAATACGTTTCTGTAATAGTGTCAATGTTTCAACTGCTCCCTGAGGGCGTCGATCTGCACGTCGAGTTCAAAAAGATCGTTCGACCTGAGCCGTTCGAGCTCTTCGTCGAAACGCCGGGCCGCTTCCTGCAGCAGCTCGATCAGACGCCGCCGCATGGGCGGGTCGATCTGTTCGGCTTTCACGGTGTGGTACTGCCGGATCACGTCGGCGACACCGTCGAGATAGACGACGAGAAATTTCCTGGCGACCCGGATGTCCCGGGGGTCCGACCGGATCGTCTCCAGTATGGCGTGCGCCCGGTGCAGGGTCTTTCCCAGAGCTTCGGCCAGCTCCGGGTCTTCGATGCGCCGGGCCCCTTTTTCTATCTCTGCCACTCTCTCTTCCGCTTCCCGGAGGTTTCGGAAAAGGTGTTCGGGGTTGACGTCGCCGGTGGTTCGCGGCAGTTTGTCGCGCACGGGGTCGGTGCCGTAATAGAGCAGCGCGCCGCCGGCCGTGACTGATGCTACGATCAGGCTCTCCCACCAGGAAGCCTCCACGGTGGTGATGCCCAGAAAGAGGACCGTCGCGAAGAGCGCGAGGCTGCCTGCGATCTTCCAGGGAATCTTCGGTGCTTTGGCGATGGCGGCGTGTTCGTAGCGCAGGCTCTCTTTGATTCCACGCTCCATCCAGCGGATCGAAAGGTAGAGTCCACCGAATCCCAGAAGTTTGCAGAAAAAGAGGCCGTAGTGCCCCGCGAAAAGGGAAGCGGTGACGGAAAGGAGCAGAAAAGGAGCGAAAAAGTAGAGCAGCCAGGGGCGCGAGGCTTTCGCGAGAATGTCGGCCGATGCGGAGCGATTTGGCGTTTCGGTCATCGTGTCCCCTTAAAAGAGTCCGCCGAATACGGTCCAGGCCAATCCGTAGAACAGAAAGAGAAAACCGAAAATTCTGCGGTAATCCATGCACCTTCCTTCACATCTTTGCCGATGATTTTAGCCGAAAATCGTTCGGCGTGCAACACAGACGCTTTCGGAATGATAAAATAGGATCGTGAATCCATCATGAAGGAGAAAAGATGCAGTGCCACGAAATAGACTATCGGATCATCGGTGACGATCTGCAGATCGTCGAAGTGGAGCTCGATCCGGGCGAGACGGTCATCGCCGAAGCGGGAGCGATGGCGTGGATGGACGACCACATCGCCTTCGAGAGCAAAATGGGAGACGGCAGCGAAACCTCCGGCGGGTTTTTCGATACCGTCATCGGCGCGGGAAAACGCCTGATCACGGGAGAGTCGCTCTTCATGACCCACTTCACCAACCGGGGAGAGGGCAAACGCCACGTCGCCTTCGGCGCCCCTTTCCCGGGCAAGATCATCCCCCTCGACCTGTCGGAGTTCGGCAACGAGATCTTCTGTCAGAAAGACGCCTTTTTGTGTGCGGCCCTGGGGACGAAACTCGACATCTCCTTCAGCCGCAAACTGGGCCGCGGCTTCTTCGGCGGCGAAGGTTTCATCATGGAGCATCTGCAGGGAGACGGCATGGCCTTTCTGCACGCCGGCGGCACGATCGTCAGGAAAGAGCTGAACGGGGAGAGGATATTCGTCGACACGGGGTGTCTCGTCGCCTACACGAAGGGGATCGATTTCGATGTCCAGCGGGCCGGCGACCTCAAGTCGATGCTCTTTGGCGGCGAAGGCCTTTTCCTGGCCACGCTGGAGGGGCACGGGACGGTCTATCTGCAGAGCCTCCCCTTCTCAAGACTCGCCGACCGCATCATCGCGAGCGCCCCTTCGGCCGGAGGAAGCGACCAGGGAGAGGGGTCGCTGCTCGGCGGCATCTCGACGATGTTCGAGCGATAGAGGGTCAGCCCCCTTCGCTTGCCAGCTTTTTGGCCAGCTTTTTGGCCCCCTTGAAGTCGGCCTTTCCGCTGGCGAGTTTCGGTAGCGATTCGACCCTGAAAACCCTGGAGGGCTGCATGATGGGAGCCATGTCGCTCTTTTTGATCCGCTCCGTCACTTCGGCCGGCTCCATTTCGGCTGTGTAGAGGAGCACGACGGTCTCCCCCTTCTTGTCGTCGGGCAGATCGACGGCGATCGCTTCGAAATCCTCTCCGAAAAGGGTTTCGATCCGCTCTTCCACGCTTCCCAGGCCGATCATTTCGCCGCCGATTTTCGCGAACCGGCTGTAGCGGCCCGCGATATAGATGAAACCGTCTTCGTCGAGATGTCCCTTGTCGCCCGTTTTGTAGTACCGCACACCTTCTATTTTCGTCAGCACTTCCGCCGTTTTTTCGGGATCGCCGAGATACCCTTTCATCACCTGGATACCGCCCACGAGGATCAGTCCGTCGTCACCCGCGGGCAGCTCCTCCAGCGTGTCGGGATCGACGATTCTGACGACGGTACCCGGAAGCGGCTGCCCGACGCTGCCCGGTTTGTTCCCGACGATGACCCGAAGGGTGTCGGGATCGAGCGCGTCGGGCATGTTGACGGCGATGACCGGAGAGGTTTCCGTGGTCCCGTACCCCTCGTAGAGGTCGACACCGAATTTGGCCTTGAAAGCCGTTTTGATCTCCGGCTTGAGTTTCTCCGCGCCGGCCACGGCCATTCTGAGGGTCTGGAACATCAGGGGATGGAGTTTTCTGTTTTTCGTATAGAGTCTGAAAAAGGTGGAGGTCCCGAAAAGGATCGTCGCCTGCCACCGGGCAGCCATCTTCCCCACGGTCACGGCGTCGGTCGGGTCGGGGACGCATGCCAGCAGTATGCCTTCGCAAAGGGGCAGCAGGGTCGTGACCGTGAGGCCGAAGGAGTGGAAGATGGGCAGGGAACCCAGGATGACGTCCTCGTCGGTGAAGTTGATCATGGCGCCGACCTGTTTGATGTTGCCGAGCAGGTTTTTGTGGGTCAGCTCGATCCCTTTGGGCGTCCCCTCGCTGCCGCTGCTGAAAAGGATCGTCGCCGTCTCCTCGAGAGAGACCGGCGCGAAACGGAGTTTTCGCAGCAGAAAAGCAGGAAGCAGCAGGGCTTCGAGGAACGTCACGGTTTTGTCCCGTTTCGTGAAGGAGGCACCGAGCGTTTCCGCATGGAGGATCCTGTCGCCCAGAAGTGCGGCGGGATCGAAGCCCCTGGCGGCCAGTTTTTTCAGGAATTTTTCCGAGGAGACGACCGTCTGCAGATCGGCTTTTTCGACGGCCGCCCTCATCGCTTCGGGAGGCAGCGTGTAGTTGAGGTTGACGGGGCGTTTCCCCAGGACGAAAAGGGCCATGTTGACGATGGCGCCGGCGGCGGAAGAGGGCAGAATCACACCGACGTTGCTCTGATCTTTCAGTTTGGGCTTCAGCGCTTTGGCGAAAAGCAGCACGGCGCTGAGCATCCGTGCTCCCGTGAGCTCTGTACCCGACGCGTCGACGAGAACCTGTCGGAAGGGGTGGGCTTTCATACGATCGAGCCATTGTAGATGCAGCGGCTCCATACGGGACACCGTGTTCTCCCAGGCTCTGAGGGAGAGGGCCTGAACTCTCTTTTTCAGTGTATGGGCCGTCGTGCCGGAGGGGAGCGGTTTTCCGAAAACGACGCCGATATCGCGGCGCGGGCCGGTTTTTGAGAGGAGTTTGTAGCGTGTCTGGGCCCTCGAAAAGGTCGATCCCCACAGACCGTGCAGATAGAAGGGGAGGATGGGGTGGTCGGCCTCTTTCATGATCAGTTCGAAGCCCTTTTTGAACTCGCCGAGCTGGCCGTTGTAGCTGATGCGCCCTTCGGGGAAAAGGGCCACGACCTCGCCTTTGTCGAGCCGCTCCCTGACCTTTTCGATGGCCCCCTTGCCCGAGATGCCCGAGATCGGAATGACGTTGAACCACTTCAGGAACCATTTGAGATACCACTGCTCGTAGATCCGCTTCTCCATGACGAATTTGATGGCGCGGGGAGAGGCGACCTGGAGAATCAGCCAGTCGATCCAGCTGACGTGGTTGCCCAGCAGCAGGACGCCGCCGGTCTGGGGCAGGTTTTCGAGCCCTTCGACGAAGATCCGGTAGCGGGTGCGCAGAATCGGAAGCAGCATCAGCCGCGCGACGAGCTGGGGCACTTTGAGCATGGCGTAGACCGTGCCGCCCAGCGTGATCCACGCGGCGATATGGAAAATCCCCGTCGACGAGAATCCGATCTGCACCAGAAAGATCGCAGCCAGCAGAAAGAGCACCATCGCGATGTTCTGGATGAAGTTGTTCCCGGCCAGGATGGTGCCCATTTTGTGTTCGGGCGCCAGATACTGGATCGCGGCGTTGAACGGTACGATCACCAGTCCGCCGAAGAAGCCGAAGGCGAAGCTCGCGGCGGCCATCACCGACGCTCCCGGGGCCGCCGCGAACGTCGTCAGGGAGAGGAACATGCCCAGCGCACCGACGGGAACGATGCCGAATTCGATGTGGCGGCGGCTCAGACGCCCCGCCGCGACCGAGCCGATGATGAGGCCGACGGCGCTGACGGCCAGGATACCCTGGATGATGACGGTGTTTTCGTCCCCCGTCACGCTCTTGTAGTGGGCGGGAAAGGCGGCCACGACGAGCTGGGAGACGCCCCAGAAGAGGCTCAGTCCCATGATGCTGATCCAGACGGTTCCGTCGCTTCGCAGCAGGGCGATATTCTCTTTGAGATAGCCGAGCCGCAGGTAGTTTTTCATGTCGAAGGTCAGCGCTTCGGCACGGATCGAACTGGGCGGTATTCTGAACGCGAACCAGCTCTCCAGCAGCGTCATGGCCACCAGGAGCCACCCCAGCGGCGCGATCGATCGCAGAATGGCGTCGGGTGTCGCGGCGCCGTCGTAGAGCGATTCGAACCCGATCGAAAAGAGCAGGGCGCTTCCAAGAATGGCGGCGATCGTCGCCGCCTGGACGATACCGTTGGCGTAGGCGAGCCTCCGGGAGCCGACGAGCTCTCGGATCAGGCCGTATTTGGCCGGCGAGTAGAGGGCGCTCTGCACGGCCAGCAGAAAGGTCAGGGCGAAGGCGAACCAGAACCATCCCGCATAGTAGCTGAGTGTCGCCAGAAGCGCCAGAAGAACGCTGGCGAGGGCGGCGTACCGGATGATGCCGGTTTTGTGAAACCGGTCGGAAAGATAGCCCGAGGGTGAAAAGAGGAGAATGAAGGGGATCAGGATCAGGGCGTTGACCAGGGCGCTGAGGATAATGAGCGTATCCCCCTCGAAGCTCTTGATCAGGACGTTCTGGATCGTGATCTTGTGGGCGATGTCGGTCATCGCGTTGAAAACGAGAACGAAAAGAAAGGGCAGAAAACCTCGGATCTTCCAGAGCCGGTTCATTCTTCACCCGCTCTCTCCTGATAGGTGTGGACCAGGTGCATATTGAAGAGATAGGGTTTGAGAATCAGCGTGGCGTCGAAGAGCGTCTTGACCACATCGTTTTTCTCTCCGCTCCTGTCCAGAAGCCGTCGGGCGAGATCCGTTTCGCGCCGGGCGACCTCTCTGGCGTGTTCGATGTAGGTTTTCAGCAGCGTCCCCTCCGGATCGATCTTTTCGAGCTCCAGCAGTATCGAGAGAATCTCGATCTCCTTTTCGCTGAAGCCCCCCTTCCGCCTGAACACGGCGCCCATCCGCAGGTAACGCTCCAGTGTTTTTGCATCGATTCCCAGCTTTTCGCACACCTCCGCGTCGGACATGATGACGGGTGTCGCGGGGGCCGTCAGCGTGTCGAGGGTCTCCAGTACCGCTTCGAAACCTCTTGAAAAGTCGAAATCCCCATCCCGCAGCAGTGTTTTGATCTGGCCGATGGAGGCGTTGAAATGGGTCTGGAGGTATTTGATGAAACGGATCCGGTCGACGAAATCGTCGTCGTAGAGATGGACGTTGGGTTTGATCTTTTTCGGTTCGGGCAGGAGCCCCTCCCTGATATAGTAGAGAATCGTCGATTTGGGCGTATCGGTCATTTGGGTGAGCTGGCTCATTTTCAGTGCCACGGAAACTCCTTGATTCGGGATGATTCGTTTCGCCAATCTTAGCCAAAGAGAGTATTGAGTGTCAAGTAGTGCTTTACAAAAATGGACGCGGCCGCACTGCTACTTTTTCGGACAGTTCGCCGTTTCCTCTGTTTCCATGCGAAACACACATTTTTTTTGTGGAGGCTGCGGAAGCGGTACAATCTTGATTTAAAGTTTATTTGTTAAACTACCCTAACATTGGTTTATAGACACTAAACAAAGCATCAACGGCTTTGAACAAAGGGGTTTAGATGACACATATGGCTGTGGAACATCCATATTTCGGTGCCTTTCTGCTGCTGCTGATCACCTTCGGTGCATTCAGCCTGACCGTCGCCATCTCACGCTATATCGGCAGGAGGCTGGCGAGACTCGATACCGAGAAGCTCAAGCTCACGATCTACGAGTGCGGGCCCGAGGTGACGAAGCAGCCCAACTCGATTTCGGCGCAGTTCTATCTGTTCGCCCTGCTTTTCATCCTCTTCGATGTCGAAATCATCTTCATGTTCCCATGGGCGATCGACTTCAAGATTCTCGGATGGTTCGGATTCGTCGAAATGATTCTCTTTATCGTATTGCTTGCAATCGGATTTATCTACGCATGGAAGAAAGGAGCGCTTGAATGGCACAGCATCAAGTAAACTACACACAAAGCGGCGGTCTGCCGGTCGCCCTGACGACGGTGGACAAGATCCTCAACTGGGGACGAAGCAACTCGCTCTGGGCGCTGACCTACGGACTTGCCTGCTGTGCGATCGAAATGATGGCATCGGGCGCGAGCCGCTACGACTTCGACCGGTTCGGTACGATCTTCCGCGCCTCGCCCCGCCAGGCCGACCTGATGATCGTCGCCGGCACCCTGACGAAGAAGCACGCGGAGTTCATCCGCCGTCTCTACGACCAGATGACGGAGCCCAAATGGGTCATCTCCATGGGAAGCTGCGCCAACACCGGCGGTATGTTCAACACCTACGCCACGGTCCAGGGCGTCGACCGCGTCATTCCCGTCGATCTCTATCTTCCCGGATGTGCGCCGCGGCCCGAAACGCTGCAGTACGCGGTGATGCTGCTTCAGCAGAAGATCCGCAGAGAGTCCGCGAACAAATCTCAAAAACCGAAAAGGCTGGTATGATGAGACCTTATACTCCCAAAGACAACGTACAGAAGAAAGCCTACTATACCGACCGTTTCTGGGTGGCTCCTCGCATTCCCGAAGAGCCGGTACCGGAGGGTAGCGACTACGCCGAAGACGTGGCGGCCGTGAAGAAGGCGTGCAAAGTCCTCAACGCCTACATCCAGCGCGGCCAGCTCGTCATCTACGTCAATTCCGAAGACAATGTCACGGCACTCAAAGCGCTGAAAGAGGAGAGGGGCTACGACATGCTCTCGGAACTGAGTGCCGTCGACTTCCTCGCCGAGCGCGGCGGTTTCGAGGTGTTTTATCAGCTTTTGAACCTGAATGCCGCAAGAAGGCTCCGCGTCAAATGCTTCGTCGAAGAGAACCACGCGGTAGAAAGCGTCAATCCGCTCTATCGTAGTGCCGACTGGGCCGAGCGTGAGATGTGGGATCTGATGGGTGTCAAGGTCAACAACCACCCCTATCTCAAGCGTCTCATCATGCCCGACGACTGGGAGGGCCATCCGCTGCGAAAGACCTATCCTCTCGAAGGGGACGAGTTCGCCCAGTGGTACGAAGTCGACAAGATTTTCGGCAAAGAGGCCCGCGACATCATCGGACCCGAAAACAGGGATCCGGGCCGTATCGACCGCTACGACACGGAGCGTTTCGCGCGTCTGGGACACGAAGTTCCCCGCGGTGCGCCGGCCGAGATGGTCGACAAGGCGGAGGAGACTCCGATCAGCTATCAGGAAGAGGAGGGTGTCTTCCTGATTCAGAAACTCTCGGCAGAGAATTCAAAAGTTTTGGACAAGAGAAGATAAGGGGACGCGGATGCAACAGACCAACAAACTACGACCATTTTTCGAAAACCTGGAGTTCGAGCGCGAAGACAACCATATGGTGATCAACTTCGGTCCCCAGCACCCCTCCGCCCACGGACAGCTCCGGCTGATTCTGGAGCTCGACGGCGAGCAGATCGTCCGCGCGGTACCCGATATCGGATATCTGCACCGGGGAATGGAGAAGATGGCGGAAAACATGATCTACAACGAGTTTCTGCCCACCACCGACCGGATGGACTACATCGCGGCCACGTCGAACAACTACGGATTCGCCCTGGCGGTCGAGCGGCTGCTCGGCATCGAGGACAAGGTGCCCAGACGCGCCAAGGTGATCCGGACGATGCTGCTGGAGATCAACCGCATCATCTCCCACCTCTTCTGGCTGGCGACCCACGCCCTGGACGTCGGTGCGATGAGCGTCTTCCTCTACTGCTTCCGCGAGCGTGAATTCGCGATGGACCTGATGGAGGACTACTGCGGTGCGCGCCTGACCCACTCGGCCGTCCGTATCGGCGGCGTGCCCCTCGATCTTCCCGATGGGTGGCTGGGCGCGCTGGCGAAATTCGTCAACGAGCTCCCGTCCAACATCAAGGACTACGAGGATCTTCTGACCGAAAACCGCATCTGGCGCATGCGTCTGGAGGGTGTCGGTGTCATCGATGCCGATCTGGCCAGAAGCTGGGGATGTACGGGACCGATTCTTCGGGCCACAGGGATCGAATACGATATCCGTAAAGAGGAGCCCTACGAGCTCTACGACGAGCTTGAGTTCGACATTCCCGTCACGAATACGGGTGACAGCTACGGCCGTTACAAACTCTACATGGAAGAGATGCGCCAGTCGGCACGCATTCTGCAGCAGCTGATCGCGATGTACGACGAGACGGAGCCGGAGCTGATGGCCCACGTGCCCCAGTACATCTCCGCGCCCAAAGAGGACATCATGACCCAGAACTATTCGTTGATGCAGCACTTCGTACTGGTTACCCAGGGGATGCGCCCGCCGGTCGGCGAGGTCTACGTACCCACCGAAAGCCCGAAAGGGGAGCTGGGCTTCTACATCAACTCCCAGGGTGAGCCCTATCCCTACCGCCTGAAGGTACGGGCTCCGAGTTTCTGGCACTGCGGCATCCTTCAGGATATCCTGCCGGGCAGCTATATCGCCGATGTCGTCACGATCATCGGTAACACCAACATCGTCTTCGGCGAAATCGACAGATAAGGGGGAGAGAACATGGTACGTTACGATTTGCGCCATCTGAAAGATAGTTTCTACGACAGAATGATGGAGTTGCTCGAGACCGGCACGAAGCCGGGCGAAGTCGCGATCTTTCTCTTCGAAATCGGGGATTTCTCTCCGATCCAGAAAAGCGCCGATCTGGTCAAGGAGGCTGGACATGAGCTGCTGAACTCGCTCAAGTTCAACGAAGTCGACTGGACCATCATGGTGAGAAGGAAAAAATAGTGGCCCGAGTGGTTTTTTCGACCTGGCGCGGTGAGTTCATCGACAACCGCGGCAAGCCCGAAGAGGAGTGGGTCGAGTCCGAATACAAGCTTCCCGAGCGGTACGAAGCGGACCGCGACGCGAAAGCCTTCATCGGCTGGGACGGGTTCGCCGTGTTCGACGAAAGCATCGACGTCGTACGCCTGGGAACGGAGTACGCGCATACCTACCAGAAGTATTCGGAAGCTTGCGGCCGTTGTGCGCCGGGCCGATGGGGCGGTCGGATCCTCTACGACCTGATGGACAAGATCGCCCGCGGCGAAGGGGAAGTGAGCGATCTCGAGCATCTCAAAGAGGTGTCGCGTACCATGATGGAGACGAGCAAGTGTGAAATCGGCCGTACCGTGCCCAAGCCGCTGCTCGACATGATGGAGCACTACCACGACACCTTCATGGACCTGATCGAAAACAAGAAAAAGAGTCCCGACTACGACAAAGAGGATATCAGCTACATCGCGAAGGTCACCGCGCCCTGTATGGACGCCTGCCCGACCCATGTGGACATTCCCGCCTACATCGAGGGTGTGCGCGACCTGCGTTACGACGATTCGCTCAAAGCGACCCGAAAATCGATGCCGCTGGCCCATACCTGCGGCCGTGTCTGTCCCCATCCCTGCGAGGACGAGTGCCGCCGCGCCAATCTGGACGAGCCGATCTCGATCATGGAGCTCAAACGCATCGGCGCAGACTACGAAACCGATCGCGGTTTCGAGTGGCTTCATCCCGAAGAGCCCGCGAAGGAGAAGACGGACAAGCGTGTCGCGATCGTCGGAGCGGGTCCCGCGGGACTGACCGCCGCCTACTATCTGGGGGTCAGAGGCATCCAGTGCGACGTCTACGAGGAGCTTCCGGTGCTCGGCGGCGAGGTGGCCGTGGGCGTTCCCCAGTACCGCATGCCGATCGAGAAGTACAACAAGGATATCGAACTGGCCAAGAGCGTCGGCACCAACTTCATCATGAACACCAAAGTCGACGCCGAGATGCTTCGGAAGTTCGACAAGGAGTACGACGCGACGCTGCTGGCTTTCGGAACGCGCCTCTCCAAAAAGGTGCGCGCCAAGAACGAGCGCGATGATATGCCCGGTTACTGGGGCGCGATCAACTTCCTCGACTGTGTCAATCTCTGGGTCAAGTACGGCATTCCGATTCCCCAGGAGGTACGCGAGCAGCAGATGCTCGACAAGGAGTACGTCGACCTGACGGGCAAGACCGTGGTCTGTGTCGGCGGCGGCTTCACCTCGATGGACGTCGTGCGCTGTTCGATCCGCTGCAACGCCGACAAGGTGATCATGCTCTACCGCCGGGACGAGAAGACGATCATCCGAAACACGACCTACGAAGAGTACCACGAGGCGGTGGAAGAGGGTGTCGAGTTCATCTTCCACTCCGCTGTCGAGGAGATCATCGAAGACGAGAACGGACGCCTCAAGGCACTCAAGGTCAACCGTTTCGAACTGGTCCCCGATCCGGGCGGCGGACGTCCGCAGCTGGTGAAGATCGAGGGCGCCGATTTCGAGATCGAGTGCGACTATCTGATCCCCGCCGTCAGCCAGGCGGCCGATCTGGGCCTCCTGCCCGAAGAGTGGGAGCTGGAGCTCACCAGCTGGGGCACTCTCAAGACCAACGGACGCGACTACATGACGAGCCGCAAGGGGCTCTTCGCCGCCGGCGACTGCGAATACGGTCCGATGACGATCGTCAACGCCGTCGGACAGGCGCGCCGCGCCGCGTCGGTCATTTCGCGGTTCGTCCATACCGGCGAGATCACCCTGACCGACGAGGAGATCATGGAAGACCATCTGCGCCGACTCCGTGTCTACGACAAGAAGGAGAAGGTGACGGGATGGCTTCCGGGACTGCCCAGACAGGTGAGCGAGAAGCTCGGCGTCGACGAGCGGAAGTACAACAACCGCGAAGTCAATCTGGGATTCACCCAGGAAGAGGCGATCGCCGAGGCGGAACGCTGTATGCGGTGCTACTACATCGCGATGACGGCTGTATAAGGATGGGCGGATGATTACATTGACCATTGACGGACGAAAAGTCGAAGCGAAGAAGGGTGAGACGATCCTGCAGGCGGCACGCCGGGCAGGACTCTACATCCCGACGATGTGTTATTTGACCAAAGTGAAGCCGATCGCCTCCTGCCGCCTCTGCGTCGTGGAGGTTGAAGGCGCCGACGGCTTCATCCTCAGCTGCCAGGCCCCCGCACTGGACGGAATGGAGGTACGGACCAACTCCCCCGAACTCTTCTCCCACCGCCAGAACATCATGAAACTCTACGATGTCAACCACCCGCTCGAGTGCGGCGTGTGCGACAAGAGCGGTGCCTGCGACCTGCAGAACAAGACGCTGGAGTTCGGTGTCGACACCCAGGAGTTTTCGGCCCGTGATCACAAGCGCGACCTGCGGAAGTGGCAGTTCATCGGATACGACGAATCGCTCTGCATTCTCTGTGAGAAGTGTGTCCATGTCTGTAACGAAGTGATCGGCGACGACGCCATCGAGATCCACTACGGCGGATACAACTCCCGGATCCAGCCGAAAGGGACGGAAGAGCTGGAGTGTACCAACTGCGGCGAGTGTATCGCGGTCTGCCCGGTCGGCGCGATGATCAGCACCGATTTCCAGTACAAGGCAAACGCCTGGGAGCTGGAGAAGATCCCCGCGACGTGCGCCCACTGCAGCGCAGGCTGCGCCCTCAACTACGAGCGGAAATACGAAGGGGCGCTGGAGAAGAACGAACCGAAGATCTACCGCGTCACCAACGAGTTCGAATTCTCGACCCTCTGCGGGGCGGGACGATTCGGGTACGATTTCGAAAACCGTGTGGCGGGCAGGGACGAAGCGGCTTTCAAGAAGGCGCTGGAAGCCTTCCGAAAAGCCGATACGATCCGTTTCACGAGCCGCATCACCAACGAAGAGGCGATGATTCTCCAGAGATTGAAGGAAAAATACGGATACAGACTCGTCAACAAAGATGCGGGAAACTATCGGAAATTCCTCGAAGCGTATGCGACGATGAGCGGCAAGAGCCTCTTCAACGGCTCGCTCGAATCTCTGGCGGACGCCGACGGTATCATCGTACTGGGGACCCGCATCCTGACGGACAATCCGGCGGTGCGCTACCACATCACGATGGCATCCAAACGCCACAACGCGCGGGTCGTCTACATGCATCCGATGGAAGACGAAGAGATGAAAAACGTCGTGACCCAGTTCGTCAAGTACGAAGTGGGCACGGAAGAGGGCGTGCTGGCGCTGCTGGCGAAAACGATGCTCGAGGGTAAAATCGACGTCAAGAAGATCGAGGGTTTTCTCAAGGATCTCGACGAGGGGTATCTGAGTGCCGAAAGCAACGTCGGCGAAGAGGAGCTCGAAGCGGTCAAAACTTCGCTGGCACGCTGCAGGCGGATCGCGCTGGTGGTGGGAGAAGACTGCATCAACCACCCCAGAGCCACGCAGATCGCGCGTCTGGCGGCTCTGTTCGAGAGATTCGGCGGCATCTCGGTCCTTCCGGTGGCGCCGAAAACGAACTCGCTGGGCGTCGCCCTGATCTGCGACCTCGACGATGAGTCCGAAGGATATACGATCGGCTACAACACCCCGGGTGATTTCGTCCTGAGTTCACTGGGAGAGGGCGATCTGGATATGCCGGCGCTCAACCAGCAGGAGGGTACCTTCACGACGCTGAACAAACGGGTCGTGCCGACGAACGTGGCGCTTCCTTTCAAAGGGTATGTGCTCAACGACATCGCCAACGCCCTGGGTGTAGAGGCGGAGTTCACGATCGACTATACCGAAAGACTGCCGAAAGAGAAGGGGTTCGAAGCGGTTCGCTTCGACGATATCCCCTACTATTTCAGCAACAGCGAAGGAGAGGTCAGAGGCTACGAGCTCAGACGGCTCAAGCACGGCGTCGATTCGTCGCTGGAGGATATCGCGGAGCTTCCGGAATTCAACGGTCCGATCCTCTACCGTTGTGATCCGGTGCTGCAGTTCGGTCCGCAGACCTACCGCGCTTCCCAGCTCGAGGGCGAAGAGCCGGTACTCTACGGTGCGCAGCAGTTCGCCGTCGCGGCGAAGCTGCAGGAGGGGATGCGGGTGAGAGTCAACGTCGGAGGCGTCGAAATGGAGAGAGTGTTTAAAATCGACCCAACGCTGAAAGGTACGATCGCCCTCAATCCAACCTTTGACTTGGGATTAAGTGAAGATTTGTTATCTTCAAATTATCGATACAGTCAAAGCAAAATAGAAGTAGTGGGACAAGCCAATGAGTGATATTACGATCAAAATAGACGGGAAAGAGTGCAAAGCGAAAGAGGGTGAATATATCCTCAACATTGCACGTGCCAACGGCATATTCATTCCTGCCATCTGCTACCTGACGCGCTGCAGCCCTACGCTGGCCTGCCGTATCTGTCTGGTGGAGGCCGACGGCAAACAGGTCTACGCCTGTAACGCCAAAGCCAAGGATGGCATGGAGATCACGACGCTGACGGAAAACATTGCGGCGGAGCGTCGTGCGATCATGGAGGTCTACGATGTCAACCACCCGCTTCAGTGCGGTGTCTGCGACCAGTCGGGCGAGTGCGAACTGCAGAACTACACCCTCGAGATGGGTGTGGATGCACAGCACTACGCCATCAAGGACGTACAGAGGGAGTCGAAGGACTGGGGTCTGATCCATTACGATCCGGGTCTTTGTATCGTCTGCGAGCGTTGTGTGACGGTCTGTAAGGACATGATCGGCGATGCGGCCCTCAAAACGGTTCCGCGGGGAGGCGAGGCGCTGGACAAAGAGCTGAAAAACAGTATGCCCAAAGACGCTTACGCGATGTGGAACAAACTGAACAAATCGCTGATCGGTCCGACGACGGGCGAGACGCTCGAATGTACCGACTGCGGCGAATGTATCGCCGTCTGTCCGGTCGGCGCGCTGGTCAGCAGCGACTTCCAGTATACCTCCAACGCCTGGGAACTGACATCCATACCCGCCGCCTGTGCCCACTGTAGCGCCGCCTGTCATCTCTACTACGATGTCAAGCACACCAGTATCGACAATCCGGAACCGAAGATCTACCGTGTCAAGAACGAGTGGAACTACGTCTCCCTCTGCGGGGCGGGACGTTTCGGTTACGATTTCGAAAACCGTGTCGAGGGGAAAGACGAAGCGGCCTTCGAAAGAGCGGTGGAAGCCTTCAAAAAAGCCGATACGATCCGTTTCTCCTCTACGATCACCAACGAAGAGGCGATGATCCTGCAGCGGCTGAAAGAGAAGTACGGTTACAGACTTCTCAACGACGAGGCGAAACGTTTCCAGAAGTTTTTGAAAGAGTTTTCGGCGGTTTCGGGACAGGCTCTCTGGAGTGGCGAGCTCGGCGACATTCATCGGAGCGACTTCGTCGTGAGTGTCGGTTCACAGCTCAAGAGCGACAATCCCCGCGCACGGTTTGCCTTCAACAATGCCATCAAGATGAACAAGGGGGCGGGCCTCTATTTCCATCCCGTCAAGGACCCCGTCGTCGAAGGTTTCGGAAAGAACCTGATCGCCGTGAACCACAAGCCGGGTCTCGAAGAGGCGGCACTCTATCTGATTCTCGATCTCTTCGGTGACAAGAAGACGCTCCCCAAAGATGTCGTCAAATATCTGAATACTTTCCACAAGAAAGGGAAGAAGACGGTCGAAGAGACGATCAAGGAGAAAGTGGTCGAAAAAGTGACCAAAAAGGTCAAGGACGAGGAGACCGGCGAAGAGAAAGAGGTCACCGAAGAGGTCACCAAGATGGTTCCCAAAAAGGTCAAGAAAGAGATCGAAGTGGAGCTCAACGGCCTTCTCGACATCCTGGGAGCACCGGAAGATTTCGACGACAGAATGGTCAAAATGCTTGCCAAAAAAGAGAAATTCTCGATCATTCTGGGCGAGGATCTCATCAACCATCCCAAGGCGGAAAACCTGGCGAAGCTGGCGGGACTCATCGAGCGGCACACGAACTTCAAAGTGGTCGTACTTCCTCCCAAAACCAACACATTGGGCGTCAGCCTCATCTGCGACCTCGACGACGAAGCGGGTCAATACGTCGTCGGCTACAACGCGGAGGGTGATTTCGTCCTGAGCGCATCGGGCAAAGGGGACCTCGACATGCCTGCCATCAACCAGCAGGAGGGAACTTTCACCAACGTCGACAAGCGTGTCGTACCGACCTACGTCGCGCTTCCCTACAAGGGCTATCTGCTCAACGACATTGCGAACAGCCTGGGTGTCGAAGCCCGACTGACGGTCGACTATACGGCTGCCCTGCCGGAAGAGAAAGGGTTCAAGGCACTGAAATTCGACGATCTTCCGAACCACTATACGAACAGGGGAGAAGAGATTCGTGGTTATCACCTTGAAAACAGAGAGGTGCCGGCCGACAAGAAGGTCAAAGTCGGAAAGATCGACAAAAAAGAAGCGATGGAAGGCGAGATCGCCTATCGCTGCAATCCGGTTCTCCAGTTCAACGAATTTACGCAGAAAGCGCATGAAATCGCGACGGACGCAAAACTCTACGTTTCGTCGGAAAAACTGGAGAAACTCGGTTTGAACGAAGGTGACACCGTGCGTGTGAAACTGCCCGCCGGCAGTGTGGAACTCGCCGTCGCGTCCGACAAATTTATCGGCGGAGACATCGTCATGGTGCCGGATTTCGATCCGAGCATCGGAGCCGACAGACTCTTCTCAGTCAACCGATATCAAAACGTAACGATAGAAAAGGTGTAAGCCATGACATTAACTGGATTTGTAATCGCCACGATCATCAAGATCGTGCTGGTACTGGCAGTCTTCTCGGCGCTTGCGGGATTCGGTACCTACATCGAGCGTAAGGTACTGGCTTTCATGCAGAGACGTCTCGGTCCGATGCATGTCGGTCCCTACGGCATTCTGCAGGTGGCCGCCGACGGCCTCAAGCTCTTTACGAAAGAGGATATCATTCCCCAGAATTCGGTCAAGCCGATCTTCAGGATCGCGCCGATCATCGGAGCGGCGACAGCCTTCATCGCGCTGGCTGCGGTCCCGCTCTTCCCCGAGTTCGAAATGTTCGGAGTGACGATTCATCCGATCATCGCAGACATCAACGTCGGTGTGCTCTTTGTCCTCGGCGTCATGGCCAGCGGCCTTTTCGCTCCGCTTCTGGCGGGTATGGCGAGTGCGAACAAGTGGGGGCTTCTGGGTGCGGCACGTACCGCGATCCAGCTTCTGAGCTACGAGGTGGTGACGGGTCTTAGTATCCTGGCGCCTCTTATGATGGTCGGCTCTCTTTCGCTGATCGACATCAACAACTATCAGGCAGGCGGATTCACCGACTGGATCGTATGGAGCCAGCCGGTGGCGTTCATCCTCTTCCTGATCGCCGGTTTCGCGGAAACGAACCGTACACCCTTCGACCTTCTCGAACACGAAGCGGAGATCGTCGCGGGTTACGCCACGGAGTATTCCGGTATGCGATGGGGTATGTTCTTCATCGGTGAATACGCCAACATGATCACGCTGGCGTTTCTGGCGAGCCTGATCTTCCTGGGCGGATTCAACGACTGGGGATTCATTCCCGGAGGCCTGGCGATCGTTCTGAAGGTCTCCTTCCTCTTCTTCTTCTTCCTCTGGACACGGGCGGCGTGGCCGCATGTGAGACCGGATCAGTTGATGTGGCTCTGCTGGAAGGTTCTGATGCCGATCGCAGTAATAAACGTTGTCGTCACCGGCATCGTATTGATGATGTAAGGGGGAGAGTATGAGTCTGGAACAGTTCAAAGATAGAAACGTCGCGCAAAATTACACGTTCATTCCGGTCGACGAACCGCCGGTCGAGCCGCTTGACAAATTCAAACAGGTCGTCAAACGCACCTTCAAGGGTGAGCTCTTCGTCGGTCTGTGGGTCGTCTTCCGGGAAATGGTGCGGTTCAATATCCATACCGTCAAATATCCGATGGAGAAGCTTCCGATCTCCCCGCGCTACCGTGCGGTCCACAAGCTCTATAGACTTTTGGAGAGCGGCAACGAGCGGTGTATCGGGTGTGGTCTTTGTGAAAAGATCTGTATCGCCAACTGTATTCGAATGGATACGCGATACGACGAAAACCAGCGCAAAGAGGTGACGGAGTATACGATCAACCTGGGGCGCTGCATCTTCTGCGGCTACTGCGCGGAAGTCTGCCCCGAGCTGGCGATCGTTCATGGACAGCGCTACGAAAACGCCAGCGAGCAGCGGGCACACTTCGTACTGCGTGACGATATCCTGACACCGCTCGATTTCCTGAAAGAGGGCAAGCAGGAAGAGTTCGACGGATTCGGTGCGGTCAGCCCGAACGCGGATGAGCGTATCAAGAAAACGCCGACGGCGTATTAAGGATTGATGATGTTTGAAGCAATAGCATTTTATCTCTTCAGCGCGGTCACCATCGCGATGTTCACGATCACGGTGATGAGCAAGAACGCACTCTACGCCATGAGTGCGCTGGCTGCCGGGATGATCATGATTTCCGGGTTTTTCTTCCTGCTGGATGCCGATTTCCTCGGCGTCGTGCAGATCATCGTCTATACGGGCGCGGTCATGGCCCTCTACGCCTTCGGTATGATGTTCTTCGACACGACACGTGAAGTGAAGGAGAACATCCGTGCACCGAAGCTGGTCTTTCTGCTCAGCGGCATGACGGCGCTGCTGCTTGTGATCGCCTTCGTCGCTCCGATCGTCTCCGATCACATCGAAGCCCTCTATCCGATGGTTGAAGGCGTACAGAATCCGCAGGCGGTCGGTGTCGTCCTCTTCACGAAATATCTGGTTCCCTTCGAAGTGGCCGCGGTGATGCTGCTGGTAGCTATGATCGCCGGTATCATTCTGGCGGGCAAGAAGATGGATGAGAGCCTGACGCTCAAGATCGACGACGAATTCCAAGAAAAGGGTGCACAATGATTACGCTCAGTCACTACCTGATTCTCTCGGCGATACTCTTCAGTATCGGTCTGGTCGGTGTTTATCGCAGGAAGAACCTGCTGCTGCTGCTCTTTTCGACGGAAATTCTGCTCAATGCCGTCAACATCGGTTTCGCGGCGATTTCCAAATTCTACGGCGATCTGACGGGACAGATGTTCGCATTTTTCATCGTCGCGGTGGCAGCGAGTGAGGTGGCGGTCGGGCTGGGCCTGATGATCGTCTGGTACAAGCGGCGCGGAACGCTTGATATTGATTCTATGCAGTCGATGCACGGGTAAAGGAAGCACATGGAAACATATCTCTATACAGCACTGTTCGCTCCGCTTGTCGGATCGCTCTTTGCAGCGCTTTTCGCTGACAAGCCGAAAAATCTTGTCACTGGTATCGCAACGTCGACTCTGCTGTTCGTCTCATGGATCAGCTCCGTCGTACTGTTGCTGCATGTTGCACACGGAGAAGAGGTGCATGTCAAACTGATGGACTGGATCCATGCCGGCGGCCTGGTCATTCCTTTCGGCTTCATCGTCGATCAGGTCACTGCGACGATGATGTTCGTCGTCACAACGGTTTCCGCGGTCGTCCACGTCTACTCCATCGGTTATATGGATCACGACAAGTCGTTCAACCGCTTCTTCGCGTGGCTCTCCGCTTTCGTCTTTTCGATGATGGTGCTGGTCATGAGCGACAACTTCGCGGGTCTGTTTATCGGATGGGAAGGCGTCGGTCTCTGTTCATGGGCTTTGATCGGCTTCTGGTATCACAAAGAGAGCGCCTCCTGGGCGGCCAACGAAGCTTTCATCATGAACCGTATCGCCGACCTCGGGATGCTGATCGGTATCTTTCTGATCTACTGGAACTTCGGCAGCCTGCAGTACGACGTCGTCTTCGAGCAGGTCGCCGACAAGGATCACGGCCTTCTGATGATGGTCACGGCCTTCCTCTTTATCGGTGCGATGGGTAAATCGGCGCAGTTTCCGCTCCATACATGGCTCGCCGACGCGATGGAGGGTCCGACACCGGTTTCCGCGCTGATCCACGCCGCGACGATGGTCACCGCGGGTGTCTATCTGGTCATCCGCGCCAACCCGCTTTACAGCGTCGTTCCCGAAGTGAGCCTCTTCGTGGCGAGTCTCGGCGCGTTCGTAGCGATGTTCGCCGCTTCCATGGCGCTGGTCAACCGGGACCTCAAGCGTATTATCGCCTATTCGACCCTTTCGCAGCTGGGATACATGTTCGTCGCTGCGGGTGTCGGCGCCTACTGGGTGGCGCTTTTCCACCTGATGACCCACGCCTTCTTCAAAGCGCTCCTCTTCCTGGGTGCCGGTAACGTCATGCACGCGATGGATGACGAGCTCGACATCTTCAAGATGGGCGGTCTGGCGAAGAAGATGCAGTGGACGATGATCCTGATGACGATCGCGTCGGTCGCGCTCGCCGGTATCTACCCGTTCGCGGGCTTC
This sequence comes from Hydrogenimonas sp., assembly GCF_029933015.1. Taxonomy (GTDB): domain Bacteria; phylum Campylobacterota; class Campylobacteria; order Campylobacterales; family Hydrogenimonadaceae; genus Hydrogenimonas. Next base: position 43,526 of record NZ_JAOZOZ010000001.1, read on the forward strand.
TTCTCCAAAGACAAGATTCTCGAAGCGGCGTTCGCTACCGACCATTACGTGCTCTGGACGATTCTCTGGATCACGGCGGGTCTGACGGCGTTCTACAGCTTCCGACTCGTGATGCTGGTCTTCTTCGGTGAAGAGCGCTACAAAATCTTCGGTTACCATCCCCACGAAGCGTACAGATTCATGCTCTGGGCGATGGCCCCGCTGGCCGTGCTTGCCGTCATAGCCGGCTTCTTCGAGCACAGTTTCGTCCATATGATCGAACACGTTCTGCCTGTCGAGGAGCATCACATCTCGACTTTCACTTTCTGGACACTTATCATCGTCACGCAGGCGATAGCGCTCGGCGGTATCGGTTTCGCCGTCTGGAAATACAGCAAAGGCGGATTCAGCAAGAAGTGGGAAGAGACTTTTATCTACCAGCTTCTTTTCAACCAGTACTACATCCCGAAGATCTACGACGAATATATCTGTAAACCCTACGGTGAACTGTCGAGAATCTTCTGGAAAGATCTGGATCTAAAAATTGTGGATGCGACCGTCGACTTCATCGCGACGACCATCTACAAATCCGGTATGGTTTCCCGTGTCGTACAGAGCGGTAACCTTTCCAACATGCTGCGTTGGATGGGAGTGGGTCTGCTCATTCTGTTGCTTGCAGCCATCTTTTACAGTCCCGTGCGTTAAGGAGTAGGTATGGATCACATTTTATCAGTCTTGGTTTTCTTCCCGGCGATCGCCGGGTTGCTTGGATTCGTCGTTTCGAAAGAGTCGATCCGGGCGTATGGCCTTTCGGTGGCTGCGATCGAATTCCTACTCTCGCTCTGGCTCTGGTTCAGTTTCGACGGAAGCTATCCCGGATTCCAGTTTGTCGAAGTACTGCCTCTGATCCCCAGCTTCGGTATCAACTACTATCTGGGCGTCGACGGTATTTCGCTCTTTATCGTCGTACTCTCCACCTTCATCACGCTGGTGGGTATGATCGCACTGAGTGTCGAAAAAGATCTGAAGAACATGATCATTTCGCTGCTCTTCCTGGAAATGACGATGGTCGGCGTTTTCGTCTCTCTCGACGCGATCGTCTTCTACGTCTTCTGGGAGCTCTCTCTGGTTCCGATGCTCTATATCATCGGCGCCTGGGGCGGCAATCTCAGAATCTATGCGGCAATCAAGTTTTTCCTCTATACCTTCGCCGGATCGCTGATCATGCTGGTCGGTATGCTGGTGATGGCCTATCTCTACCATGAAGCGACCGGTGTCTGGAGCTTCTCCATCACCGAGTGGCATCGCCTGATCCTGCCGGAGAACTATCAGATCTGGCTCTTTATCGCCTTCTTTATCGGTCTGGCGATCAAGGTTCCGATGTTCCCGTTCCACACATGGCTTCCCTACGCCCACGGCCAGGCGCCGACGATCGGTTCCGTCATCCTGGCGGCGGTGCTGCTGAAAATGGGAACCTACGGTCTGGTGCGCCTGCCGCTTCCGATGTTCCCGGACGCTTCGGTCTATATGATCTTCCCTGTGGCGATTCTCTCGCTGATCATGATCATCTACACGGCGATGGTCGCCTACGCCCAGGAAGACATGAAGCAGGTGATCGCCTACAGCTCCATCTCCCACATGGGTGTCATCGTTCTGGGAACTTTCGCGATGAATCCCGAAGGTATCACCGGTTCGGTCTTCTTCATGCTGAGCCACGGTATCGTTTCGGGTGCGCTCTTCATGCTCGTCGGCGTCATCTACGACCGACGGCATACCAAACTGATGAGCGAGTTCGGCGGCCTGGCACATGTCATGCCCCGTTACGGCACGATCATGGGTATCATGGTCATGGCCTCCGTGGGTCTTCCTCTGACCATGAGCTTCGTGGGTGAGTTCCTGAGCCTCGCAGGTTTCTATCAGGTCTCCCATACGATGACGATCCTGGCCGGTACCAGTATCATTCTGGGCGCCGTCTATATGTTGAGCCTCTACAAAAAGTCCTTCTTCGGAGAAGTGACGAAAGAGGAGAACAAAAACCTGAAAGATCTCGACGGCAAAGAGAGCATGGCGCTCTGGACGCTGGTTCTGGTGACGGTATGGCTCGGTGTCTACCCCAAACCGGTTCTCGAACCGATCAACACGAGTGTCGAATCGCTCGTTTCATTCATGCATAAAAAAGCGATTACCAAAGAGGCGAAAGAGGTCATCAAGCCGAAGGTAATCGAAAGGGAGGCGGAATAATGTTAGAGCCAATTTCAGTCAGCATGGAATCGCTGAATCTCGGAACACTGGCCCCGATGCTCGTGGCGATCGCCGGAGGATTGGGTATTCTCATCATCGACCTGATCAAAAAGGATCTCGACAAGACACTCTATGTGATGTTGAGCATTCTGATTCTCGTGGTCGATCTGGGCGCCGTATTCGGACAGAGAATCGGCGACAGGGGCTTTTTCGACGTGATGCTCATCGACGGTATCGCGGTGCTCTCCCAGATCGTCATCCTGGCCGCCTCGATGCTCTTCATCCCGCTGGCCCTGACATCCAGAAGGTTTCACGAGTTCAGCTATCCGGAATTTTTCGCCCTCTTCCTCTTCATGGTGGCGGGATTCCAGTTTATGGTGGCAAGCGACAACCTTATCCTGATCTTCGTGGGTCTCGAGACGGCGAGCCTCGCGCTCTATACGCTGATCGCGCTGCACAACCGTGAACGCTCCTTCGAAGCCGCGATCAAGTATTTCGTGATGGGTGCGCTGGCGGCAGGTTTCTACGTGATGGGTGCGATGATCTTCTACGCCCTCACCGGCAGTGTCGAGCTCTACAAAATTGCGGAGGTTCTCAAAGCGGGAGATTTCGCCAACATGACGATTCTGTTGGTGGGCGTCTCCTTCATGATCGCGGCCCTGGGATTCAAACTCTCGATGGTGCCGTTTCATACATGGACGCCGGACGTCTACGAAGGTGCCAGCGCCACACTGGCCGGATACATGTCGGTCGTACCGAAGATCGCCGGATTCGTCGTAGCCATGCGTATCTTCGGATTCCTGATCCAGAGCGACGTGGTATGGGTACGTGACGTCCTCTACGCGGCGGTCGTCATCACGATGACGCTGGCCAACATCATGGCGCTGGTCCAGCACGACGTCAAACGTATGCTGGCTTTCAGCTCCATCTCCCATGCCGGATTCGTCATGGCGGCCATCATGATCGGTACGACCCAGGCCAACAGCGCCCTGTTCCTCTACTGGATCATGTTCCTCTTCACGAACCTGGGTGCCTTCGCGATGCTGTGGGTTTCCCGACACAAAGACAAGGTATGGCACGACCGTTTCGACCATCCCTACGAGAAGTTCTCCGGCATGATCCAGATCAAACCGGTGGGTGCCGTGATCATGGCACTCTTCATGCTCTCGCTTGCAGGGGTGCCTCCCTTCTCGCTCTTCTGGGGTAAACTCTACGTCATGAGCGCGGCGGTCAACAGCGACTATATCGTTCTGGCACTGATCATGGCGATCAACAGTGCCATTTCGGTCTACTACTATCTGAAACTGATCGTCTATATGTTCCTGAAAGATCCGACACAGAACGAAGGAACGATCTATGAACAGAACACATCCAAACCGCTGCAGACCATTATCGGATTCTCGGCGTTCATGACGGTTTTCGCCGTCGTCGCGGTCGAACCGATCCTTGAAATCATCACCACATATGTCCAGGCGAGCGGCTTTTAAGCCGATGCCTGGACGGAGCGGGAGTCGCTTCTCGTGACTCGGCTCGTTTTTTTTCTGCCACTCCTCTACGTTTCGCTCCACGCCCTTACCATCGATCTGAAGAGAGGGATTGAAAACAACGCCCCTTTCGCCGTTTTGCATATTCAGGACGAGACGCCTTTTACCTGTCGTGTCTTTTACGGAGAGCGCGGCGAACCGACACTCTACCGGTGCGATTTCGACCAGATGCCCGAAAGCGGTCTCAAACCCGTTAAAAGCGAATTTTTCAAAATCGATTTCAAAACGGCAACCGGACGCTTCAGTCTCCGTGTCGTGCCGCGAAAGAGGAGTTTCATCCAGCCTCTTCCTCCGCCGGTGCATGAACGTCCGATCATGCCCGCAAAAAGGAGTGAAAGGTCCCGACACTGGATCGTGGTGGGATACGAAGAGATGCCCCCCTATCTGGGCAGAGCCGAAAAACACGACGAGGGGCTGGCGTTTCCGCTGGATCTGAAAAGTTATGCCATCCCTACGATAGGAGCCGTGGATATCAACGGTGAACCGGTCTTCATGAAGGACAACCGTGATATCGAAACCTTCATGGCAATCAAGGAGGCTTTCAAAGCCAAAAAGTACAAAAAGGCCTACGATCTCGCGAGCGAAGCGCTGGAACTCTATCCCCACTCCATCTTCGCCAGCGATTTCCTTCGATACAGGATCAAAGCCCTCGTGCAGGAGAACATGAAGGAGAACGCCGACGAAATCATCAAACTGGGCAAGATCTACATCAAACGGTACGCTTCCGACGAGTATCTTCCCGAAGTGCTTCTTCTTCTGGCCAGGGTCTACAGCGCGACAGGTTTCATCAGTGACGCCAACTATTTTTTCAACCGTCTGATCCACGAGCACAAAGATACCAAATACGCGAACCTCGGACTGATCTATCTGGGCGATCAGCTCTATATCAACGGCAAGGTCAAAGAGGCGACCAAGCTCTATCTGGATGCCTACTACAATGCCAGGGATCTCGATGTCGCCTCTTTGGCGGCCTATAAACTCGGAGTTCGCTATCTTGACAGGGGCAGGACGAAGGAGGCGGTCAAGTACCTTTCGAAAATCTGGGAAAAGAACCGGGAATTCCTGCTCAAAGAGAAGGAGGATGCCCACTCCATCGCCCGGCAACTGGCTTCGAGACAGGCCTACGATCTGGCGATCGAAATCGACAAAGCGCTTCTGAAAAAGCTGAAAAAACTCGACGAGATGTACGAGGAGGTGCTTTTCGAAATCGCCGAGTGGTACGACGAGAAAGGGGATATCAAAGAGGCGATCGCATGGTACAGGAGGTATCTCGACGAGTTCGCCTATGGAACCTATAGCGACAAAGCGAAGAAAAATCTCGACGAACTCTTCATCGTCAGTCACGACACGAACAGCAGTGAAGCCCTCGCCAGATACGAGACGCTGATAAAAGAGTACAAAGATACACCGATCGCCGACAAGGCACTCGCGGCGAAAATGAAACTGCTTGTCGCCGAGAAAAAGTATGACGAAGCGCTCTTGTTGGGAGAAGCCGTCGAATCCATCGCCGATCCGAAAGCCAAGGAGATGGCGAAAGAGGCGTTGAAGGAGGCGGCATGGGAGGCTTTCAGAAAGGCGGTGGAGGAGAAGGAGTGCAAAAGAGCCATCACCATGGTCGAAAAGTATGGTGTGACACCGCCCGAAAAGTATGACGTGTTCCTCTATGAATGCTACGTGATCTATGCGGAGTATCAAAAAGCGCTGAAGATCGTGGAGCGGCATCTGCATGACAGACCGGTAGATGAGCGGGCCGAGTGGCTCTGTCGGGCCGCCAACGTCCATGTTTTGAGAGAGTCTTACAAGAAGGCGCTGGACGCGGCAGAGGAGCTCAGGACGCTTGTGAAAAGACCGCTGAAAAAATGCCCTTCACTCCAGTGGTACGAAGTCAAGGCGCTTCATGCACTGGGACGCTATGCCGAGGAGATGAAACTGATCAGGGAGATGGCGAAGCGATATGGCACAGATATGCGTCTGGCGGAGATCTACCGCATGGGATACGAGGCCGCGAAACGGGAGCAGGACGAGCTGCAGAGGGTATGGCTGCTGAAGCGGTTGATCGATCTGCAAAACAGCAAGAAGAGCCATCCCTATTCGCCCTGGGCCGAATTCGAGCTGATGCGCCTGCTCAAGGCCCAGAAGGCCTACAAAGAGGCGCTGAAGATTGCCGAATCGATGCGAGAGCTGGATCTCAAGGGTGAAAGGGCCGCCAGGTGGCGGTACGAGACGGCACTGCTCTACAGGCTCGTCGGTGACGACAGGCGGGCCGTGGAGAATTTCAAAGCGTGTGCGCAGATGCGCAGAGGCGGTGCATGGAAAAAGCTCTGCGAAGAGGCGCTAACCCTCGAAAATCTCTGAGATAGAGTTTTTGATGGCTTCAGCCGAACCTTTCGGGTGCTCGGGAAACTGGGTCGTGTTGAAGGTCCGCTGCCGTTTGGCGAGCTGTCGGGTGTGGATCACGATCTTCTCTCTCATCTCTTCGAAAGAGAGTTTTCCGTCGAAGTAGTCGAGTACTTCGACGATGCCGATCGCCTTCATCGGGTTTGGTGCCCTGCCATACTTTTTCTCCAGACGTGCCACTTCATCGACGAGTCCCCGGTCGATCATCTGCGCCGTCCGCTTTTCGATCCTTTCGTTCAGATCCGTTTTGTTGGTCTCTATTTCGAAAAGCGGCAGTTCGGTGACGATGGGAACCGGCGGATGCTCGGCGAAATAGCGTGAGGGTGTAAGACCCGTTTCGTAGTGAAGCTGCAGGGCCTTTTCGATACGGTACCTATCCCCTTCTTTGATCTTTTCGGCGTAGTCCGGATCGATGCGGCGGATCTTTTCGTAGGCTTCCTGAGGGTCGATGAGTATCTTTTTGACGGTCGATTTCACGGTGTCGGAAATCTCCGGTATTTCGGAAATGCCCTCCATCAGCGCTTTGAGATAGAATCCCGTGCCGCCTACGATGATGAGATGTTTCTCTCTTTCGCGGCAGTAACCGGCCGCTTCGCGGTAGAGTCCGATGAATGTCCCGACACTGAAATGTTCGTCGGGAAAGAGCAGATCGATGCCGAAATGTGGAATGGCTCCCCGCTCCCGGAGAGTCGGTTTGGCCGATGCGATGTCGATCTCCCTGTAGATCGCGAGAGAATCGAGAGAGAGGATCGCCGCATCGTGTTCTCTGGCGAGATCGAGGGCGAGATCGGTTTTCCCCGAAGCGGTGGGGCCGAGTATGGCGACTGTTTTCATAAAGCTATTATATGATAAAATCGGGACAAAATCGGGCATCGGGTCGTCGATGACCGAAGAGAAAGGGGAGCTGTGAAGATACTCAAATGGTACCGGGATTTCAACGAGCTGATCATGTTTCAGCACTCGGTCTTTTCGCTCCCTTTCATCTTCATCGCCATGATCGTCTCCGCCGACGGATGGTTCGGCTGGAGACTTCTGCTTCTGGGTGTGCTCGCCGCCGTCAGTGCCCGCAACTTCGCGATGCTGGTCAACCGCTACCTGGATCGGGATATCGACATACTCAACCCCCGCACGAAGACGCGGCCCAGTGTCGACGGACGGTTTTCGCCGACACATATGCGGATTTTGATCCTTCTCAACGCCCTGATCTTCGTCGCGACGGCCTGGGTCATCAACGACCTCGCGTTTGCACTCTCTTTTCCCATTCTTCTGATTCTGGGAGGCTATTCGTGGTTCAAACGCTTCTCCGAAATGGCCCACCTGGTGCTCGGACTCTCCCTGGGACTCGCTCCCATCGCAGGTGCCGTGGCGGTGGAGGGGGCGATCCCGATGTGGTCGGTGATGCTCGCCGTGGGCGTCATGTTCTGGGTGGCGGGCTTCGATCTGCTCTACTCCCTGCAGGATATCGAGTTCGACAGGGAGCAGGGGCTCTTTTCGATTCCTTCGCGCTACGGCAGTGCGTGCACGATGTTTCTGGCCCGTATCTTCCACGCCGTGGCCGTTCTCTTCTGGGCCTTTTTCACCGCTACGGCGGGGCTCGGCTTTTTCGCCTGGCTCGCCGTCGTCGTCGCGGCCGGGATGCTCGCCTACGAACACAGGATCGTCGGCAGGGATTTTTCCAAAATCGACAGGGCCTTCTTTACCGTCAACGGCTACCTCGGCTTCATCTATCTGTTCCTGATCGTCGCGGACAGGATGGCGGCATGAGCGAAAAGGTACGACTGGTTCCGGCTCCGCTGGAGATCGCCTTCGAAAAGGCGGAAAACGACAGGGAGGCGTTCGAGCGTGAATTTCAGAAGCTGAACGAAACGGACGAGGATCCGATCGGCCAGTGGCTCAAGATCGCCAAGGCGCGTGGCGAGACGAAAGAGACCGATCCCGTGCTTTTGCATCTGATGATCGAGCTGCATCGCAAAGTCGATCTGCTGACCCAGATCGTCAAGAACGAGGAACCGGAGCGGATCGAGCTGGCCCATCACATACCGATCGAATCGATCGGCTTCGAACATTTCCGTCTCAAGGAGCCGATACTCGAACCGGGTGCGCGCTATTACGGGCGTATCACGATGCCCCTTTTCCCGAAACGGGACATGGGCGTCTGGTTCGACGCCGTGGACGAACGGCTGGCGAAGATCGTCCGGCTGCACGAACGGGACGAAAAGGAGTGGAGCGGATATGTCGTGGCCAGAGAGCGTGTCATGATCCGGGAGATGAAAGGCAGAAAAGGTGAATGAAACAGTACTCATGATCGCCATGCTGGCGGCCGTCATGCTGATCATGGTGATCTATATCGCCGTCAAGGACCGTGAGACTTCCCGCAAAATGGCGATGATGGAAGCGGGTATCGATGCCCTCAACCAGGAGATTTTCAAACTCTCCAAAGAGATCGACCGTCTGAAGAAGAGCTTCAGGGAGGAGCTGATGCGTCTGGAGCTGGAGCATCGCCAGGAGAGCGGAGAGGGCTCCGAGCATCTCGTCGAAAAAAAGCTCCGGCCCCTGCTCCTGCAGATGCAGCATATCCAGGAACAGATCGACGCGATCCACACCGAACTTCAGGAGCGTGTGGAGAAGCTCGACGGAAAGGTGCGCCAGGTGACTTTCGCCACGGAGCATTCGGCCCCCGACGAGCAGAAGATCCTGCAGCTGCACGCCCAGGGGCTCGACAGCGAGACGATCGCCAAACAGCTTCGCCTCGGAAAAGGTGAAGTGGAACTTGTGTTGAAGTTTTCCAAAATCCATGCTTGAGGTCCATCCGACATGGCGGGAGGATATTCTCGCCGCCTTCGAGACTCTCGATCCCGAGTATCGTGATTTCCTGGAACGTGGAAACTGTCTGCCGCAAAAGCCGCGTATCTTCAACGCTTTCAAAACCCTTCCCAAGCCGCAGGTCCGTTATATCCTCTTCGGGCAGGATCCCTATCCCAGAGCGGAGTCGGCGACGGGCCACGCTTTTATCGACGGTGCGGTCGAGACCATCTTTTCGCCCACCGGCCTCTCCAAAGCGGTCAATCGTGCCACCAGCCTCCGCAACTTCGTCAAGATGGCGCTTCTGGCCGAAGGGGCCCTGAGGCCCGACGATCTTTCACAGGAGGCGATCGCCGCCATCGACAAAAACGGTTTGATCGACTCGATCGACGAGCTGCGGAGAAATTTCGAAAGAAACGGGGTATTGCTGCTCAACGCCGCCCTGGTGTTCGAGGATAAAAAATCGTCCGCCCGCCACGCCAGGGCCTGGCAGCCTTTCATCCGCACACTGCTATCGCGTCTGGACGAGGGAACGGAACTCATCCTCTTCGGCGGTATCGCCAAGACGATCCGAAAGATACCCGAAGCCGCCCGCTTTCGCCAGCATCTGCTCGAACACCCCTATAACCATACCTTTATCCACAATACCGATGCCCATGCACTCTTCGGTCCGATGCGTCTTTTGAGGAGACATTGTGTCCGAGGATGAATGGTCAACGGGAAACGAGGGAGGGATATGTGCGGTTTTTCATGTTTTTTCCGAAAAACCCTTGAAATATGAGAGATATTTTTGTATAATTCCCGTCCACAAAGAGATGCGCTCGTAGCTCAGCTGGATAGAGCACTGGTTTGCGGTACCAGCGGTCGCACGTTCGAATCGTGCCGGGCGCGCCATCTTCCAACCACGACAGAAACGAATTTCCAACAACTTTTTTTCAAATCCATAGATATTTTAGCTTTTTTTCAAATCGTGTTTCCGTTTTCTATTGTCGCTCTTTGGAAACATGTTTCGCAAGAAAAGCATTGAGCGCGTTGGCGAAGGCGTGGGCGTCTTTGGGGCCGAAAGGTTTGGGCCCGGCGGTGGTCTCTCCTGTGGAGCGGATCTCATCCATCAGATTGCGCATGGCCAGATACTGTTTGATATTGTCCCGGGTGTAGAGCGTACCCCGGTGGTCGAGGGCGTGGGCGTTTCGTTCGACGATGCGGTCGGCGAGGGGAATGTCGGCGGTGATGACCAGATCACCCGGCTCCGTCAGCTCCACGATTCTATGGTCCGCCCGGTCGGCGCCCGCTTCGACGATTTCGTAGCGGATCGGCATGGAGCCGCCGATATCTATTTTTTTGTTGGCGACGACGATGGCAGGGATCTTCAGGCGCGCGACGGCGCGGGAAACGATGGGTTTGAGAAGATTGGGAAAGGCGTCGCCGTCGATGAGAATTTTCATCCCTTCACGATCTCCTTGACCCGACCCACCTCTCCGGTGGTGAGACGTACCTTGATGCCGTGGGGGTGGCGGGGAGAACGGGTCAGAATCTGCTGTACGATGCCGTAGGTGAGATAGCCCGTGGACTGGTCCTCTTTCATCACGATCCCCACATGCAAGCCCGGACGGATATTTTTTCGCAATGTGCCGCTCACATCTCTCCTTTTTGGTGTATTATAGCCGGTTTCCAGTCAGTACTAAAACCCATCCTTTCAGAAATAGATTCAATTTTTTCTTTCATGCATATATGTGAAAGCGTAGAGTGATCCTATCGCATTCCTGGTCTGGTAGGGGAGAGGACGCTCTGCATATCGGGTAACCGGATCATATTCGAAAAAACATTTGTTGCATTTGATCAGCTGTTTTTCCAATATCTGTTTTGGCATGTTATGGATACTTTTCGCAACCCTTTTACACTCCAATGTCGTACATTTCATGGTAACCTCCTGATGTTTTTGTCAGTTTAGAAGAGTGTTGTCGATTTTGGAAGAGCATTTTGAAAAATTTTTCTCCCGTGAATTGCCTAGAACCTGTCTCAAAGAACCATTTTAAGGTGACTGTGCGATAAATTCTGATAATATAACTACCAAATCAAACAAAAAAAATCGTTCAAAGGATCACCATGCATATCGAACCGCGTATACTCGATTTCGTCGCATTGGGTATCTTCGTCGTGGTCACAATTTTTCTGGTCTATCTTGTCATCTACATCCACGACATCCCCTACGAGATCGCGAAAAAGCGGAATCATCCCCACCGGGAGGCGATTCATGCTGCCGGATGGGTCAGTCTCTTCCTGATGCATACCATCTGGCCCTTTCTGTGGATCTGGGCCTATCTTTACAATCCGAAAGAGGGGTGGGGCGTCGAGAAGGTAGCTGTCGAACCCACGGAGGAACTCAAAGGTGAGCTTAAGGCGATTTCCGAGCTCAAAGAGAAGATCAATGAGCTGGAAAAGGAGCTCGAAAAGGTCAAATGTGAGACGAAAGGGGAGGTGGCCTGATGGAAACCTTGATGCTGTTGACCTATGTGGCACTCTGCTGGGCCATCTTCAAAATTTTTAAAATTCCTGTCAACAAATGGTCGCTGACAACGGCTGTATTGGGTGGTGTGGTTTTGATCGGCCATATTTTGATGGGGATGGCCTATTACCATCCCGCCTCCAGACAGGCGAGGGTTTTCTATATCACGACGCCGATTCTCCCCAATGTTCGGGGTCTCGTAACCGAAGTACCCGTCAAGCCCAATGTCCCCATCAAAAAGGGTGAGGTTCTTTTCAAAATCGACGAAACACCCTATCGCGCGAAAGTGGATGAGATCAAAGCCCAGCTGACCTTCGCGGAAAAGCGGTTAAAAGATGTGATTAAACTTCGCAAACGGGCGGGCGGGTCGAAATTCGACATCGAAGAGTACCGCAGGCAGGTGGCCCAGGCCAAAGCGCAGCTGGTCGATGCGATGTTCGATCTGCAAAGCTGTACCGTCCGGGCACCTTCGGACGGCTACGTGACCCATATCCGTGTACGTCCGGGGCAGATGGCGGTTCCCTTTCCGATCCAGCCGATGATGACCTTCGTCAACGCCGACACCGCGACGCTGATCGCCGGTTTTCCACCGGAACCTTCCAGCAACATTCATGAAGGGGATGAGGCGGAAGTGGTCTTTCCGGCCTATCCGGGCATGACGTTTCAAGGACATGTGGTGAAAGTGCTGCCGGCCCTGGCGGAAGGTGAATTGAAACCGACTCAGGATATGGTCTCTTTCAATCGCCAGCTTCCCCAGGGTCTCATCCCTGCGATCATCGAATTGGATGAGAATCTTTCGCAGATCGGTCTGCCGATGGGGGTCGATGCGGAAGTCGCTGTCTATGGAGCGAGCGAAGGATACTGGTCCCATATCTCCATCGTCCGTCGCATTCTGCTGCGAATGATTACCTGGTCGCATTTCCTGAGGTTCCACTAGAAGTTGACGTGCAAACATGGATCAAGCCCGTTTTATGGAGAGAAGGGTTCATTCTCTCCATTCTCTGAACTTTCGAAATGGATCGGAGCTTTGGTGTGGGGAAATGGGCGAAAGTTATGTACGGTTGGTATTAAAAAAGTGAAGGAGAAGGGATGAATCTTCCGGTTGGCAAGAGTGTGATATCGGCTGTGACGGTGGGGATGTTGATGAGTGGCTGTGCCTATGAGGCGGCGAGTTTCAAAGAGGCGACGGCATCGTTGAAAAGCGAAACGGCTGCGACCAATAGCAGTTTCGTGGCCGACCATATCGAAGGCAATGTCTCCAATGCATGGCTGGAGAGTTTCGGTGACGAAACACTGATGACGCTGGTCGACGAGGCGCAGAAAAACAATCCCGACCTGAGAGTTTCGGCTGCAAGGGTCGAAAAGGCCGCTGCACTCATGCGCCTGAGCAGATCGGGTCTCTATCCTCATTTGAACATTCGCGGAAATTTCACCGATTTCGACTACACGACACGGGATAAAGGATACCTGGTGGGATCTGTCGCGTGGGAACCGGATATCTGGGGACGCCTGACGACACTCAACAGGGCCGACGAAGAGGTCATGAAATCTGTCGCCGCAGACTTTGCCTGGGCCCGCCAGTCGCTGGCTGCCACGACCGCCAAAGCGTGGTTCGCCCTCAACCGCGACAAAATGCTCTACGACTTCATGCGCGAAATCGTAAAGATCCAGGAGAAAGCGCTTTATGTGGCCAAAGAGCGTGAGGAGATCGGTGCAGGAACGAAGCGTGATGTCCATCTGGTGACGGCTATGGCGGCCGAATCGAAACAGATGCTCAAAAATTTCGAAACGATGCAGCAGGTCGATACGCGCAGTCTCGAAACGCTTGTGGGACGCTATCCCGCCAACGCGATCGAACCGAAAGGTCTGACGAAGATGCCGCCCGAGCTTCCGGCATCCGGCATTCCCGCCGATCTGCTCAACCGCCGGCCTGATCTGGTAGCGGCACGCTACCGTGTCGCTGCGGCGTTTCACAACGAAAAGGCGACCGAGCTTCTGAAACTTCCCAATATCACTCTGCGTTTCGACATGGGCTACGACCATGTCTACGATACTGTCGCCAAACTGATCGGCAATCTCTTCATGCCGGTTTACGACGCAGGGCGGATCGATGCCCTGATTGCCGCCGCTACGGCGGATCAGAAAGCGGCCATCGCCAATTACCGGAGTGTCGTGCTGCGAGCCTTCCGTGAAGTCGAAAACGCGTTAGCGCAGGAGAAGCAGCTCAAAGAGCGTTATGACTTTCTGATGACGACGGAAAGAGAGTACAAAACCGCCTACGATATGACGGTGGAGACCTACGAAATCGGGGAGGGGACCATCATCGACGTGCTGACGGCCCAGAGCAAATGGATCGACGCAGGCATCACCCGTGTCAACATCGCCAACCGGCGTCTCGCCAACAGGGTCGACCTCCATCTGGCACTGGGCGGCGGTTTTGATGCCAGGCCATCCTGGAACCTCGACTACGCCAAAACGCACGCTTCCGAAAAGAAGTGAAAGAGGCCCGTAAATCCGGGCC
>NZ_JAOZOZ010000087.1 GCF_029933015.1 Hydrogenimonas sp.
CCCCACATCGGACACGCCTATACGACGATCATCGCCGATACGCTGGCGCGTTACTCCCGGATGGCGGGCATGGATGTCTTTTTTCTGACCGGAACCGACGAGCATGGCCAGAAGATCGAACAGGCGGCCAAAGCACGTGGCAAGAGTCCCCAGGAGTACGCCGACGAAATTTCGGCACGGTTCAAGAATCTCTGGGACGAGTTCGAGATCAGCTACGACAAATTCATCCGCACCACCGACCCGGACCACATGAGAGGCGTCCAGAAAGCTTTCGAGGTGATGTACGACAACGGCGACATCTACAAAGATGTCTACCGGGGCCACTACTGCGTCAGCTGTGAAACCTTTTTCACCGAAACGCAGCTGGTCGACGACGAGTTCTGCCCCGAGTGCGGCCGCTCCACGACGATCGTGGAGGAGGAGAGCTACTTTTTCCGCCTCTCCAAGTATCAGGACCGCCTCCTGGAGTGGTACGAGAGCAAACCCGAGTGCATCCTCCCCAAAGCCAAGCGAAACGAAGTGATCAACTTCGTCAAGAACGGCCTGGAGGATCTCTCCATCACCCGCACCAGCTTCGACTGGGGCGTCAAACTCCCCGAAAAGCTGGGCGACCCCAAACATGTCATGTATGTCTGGCTCGACGCGCTGATGAACTACGTCACGGCACTGGGCTACGGCGGCGACGAGAAGCTGATGGAGTACTGGCCGGCGAAAGTCCATCTGATCGGCAAGGACATCCTACGCTTCCACGCCATCTACTGGCCCGCTTTCCTGATGAGCCTGGGGCTCGAACTCCCCCATCACATCGCCGCCCACGGCTGGTGGACGCGAAACGGCGAGAAGATGAGCAAATCCAAAGGCAACGTGGTCGATCCCAAAGAGATCGCCGACGCCTACGGACTGGAGAATTTCCGCTACTTCATGCTGCGGGAGGTCCCCTTCGGACAGGACGGCGACTTCAGCCAGCGCGCCCTGATCGACCGGATCAACTCCGATCTGGGCAACGACCTGGGCAACCTGCTCAACCGCATCATCGGCATGAGCGGCAAATATTTCGATTTCCGCGTCAAGAGCGACGGGGTGGGCACGTTCCACAAAGAGGAGCTCGAAAACGTCGAGTCGATCCTCTCGAACGTCGAGCCTTTCCTCTACGAGGTACAGACCAACCGCTACCTCGAAGAGCTCTGGAAAACCCTTCGCATCGCCAACAAGGCGATCGATACCGCCATGCCATGGGTCAAGATGAAGGAGGGCAAAGAGGATGAGGCGATGGCGACGATCGCGCTGGTGGCCAACATCCTCGCCAAAGTCGCCGTCCTGCTTCACCCCTTCATGCCCAAAACGACCCAGACCATCGCCAAAGCGCTTGGCTTTACGGTGAATACGGAAAGCTACATGCGGCTGATAAAAGAGAGTGCGCTGCTGGAGAGCTTCACGATCGAGAAGATCCCTCCCCTCTTTCCGCGTATCGAAGAGCCCCTCGTGGAGACTCCGGGCCAGAAAGCCGAGACGGCCAGAAGCGAAGAGAAGGCGAAGGAGAAGAAAGCGGCGAAGGAGAAGAAGGAGGAGAGCGAAAAGAGCGGCGCCAACCTGATCACGATCGACCAGTTCTTCCAGGTCCAGCTGAAAGTGGGTACCGTCGTCGAAGCCGAGGAGGTTCCCAAAAGCAAAAAGCTTCTCAGACTGCAGGTCGATCTGGGAGAGGAGAAGCCGCGGCAGATCGTCGCAGGTATCAAAGAGTGGTATTCGCCCGAGGATCTCAAAGGCACACAGGTGTGCGTCGTCGCGAACCTCAAACCCGCCAAACTGATGGGCATGCTCAGCGAAGGGATGCTTCTGGCCGCAAAAGACGACGAGGGACTCTGCCTCATCCGCCCCGAAAAACCGCGCAAACCCGGCAGCGCCATTGGATAACCCGTTACCATCCCCGGACACGGAACCGAATGCGTCTTGAAACCGTCCTGGCCGTCACCGGCGGCCGGCTTCTGAATACCCCTTTCATATCCGGTTTCGAAACCGTGGCGACCAAACTGAAAAAGGTGCATAGAGGCTCCCTTTTTTTCGCAAAAGAGAGAGAGGATGCGGAAGAGGCCGTAAAGCTCGGAGCCTACGGTATCATTACCGATCTAAGCATCCCGGCCACCGATCAGGAGATCGCCTGGATCCATGTCGATTCTCTGGCCGAAACCCTGCCGAAACTGCTGCGCCTCTGGCTGGTGGAGAACCCCAGAAAGATCCGTTATGTCCCCGCTTCGACACTGGAATTCATAAGAGAACTCAACTACGACCATGGGGTGCTTCCACTCGAAAACGACGATGGGAAAAGAAGCGAACAGCTTTTCGACTCCAGCCCGCTTCAAACGATTCTCTGCGACGACATCCCCTTCATCGAACATATCGGTTATCTTCTCGAAACGGCCGATTCCGATCCGGTGGAGTACTCCGTCGTCTCCGAAAGCATCTTCGAAACGTCTATCATTCTGGAGGGGCATTACCATCGCCGGCTGCCGCTGGCTTCCTGCATGCTCTCCTCTTTCATGAACGCCGTGGGTGTTTTGAAACATCTTTCCGCCGGTTTTACCCTGCAGCATCTGCGTCACACCCCCTCCTTCCAGCCGGTTTTCGTGAATAGACATGGTGAAAAGATCCCTTTCGGAGCGAGCGAACACGTTCTCATTTTCGCCGATAATTTCGACAACTGCCGATGTTTCAGAGTACTGGACGATGTCAGATGGATCGAACGTAAGGTTTTCATCCCAACACAAATTAAGTTCGAATGTGATATAAAAACTCCCATATATCAGTACGATTCATTGAAATCTCTTCTCTCGATCATTCGGAAAGATTTCTCAAAGCCCGCCTACACCATCATCGCCGGGTTGAAAGAGGAGATCTTTTTCGAAAAGATTCAAAGAGAGCGGATTTCATCCGAAACGACCATTTTCAAAGGATTTGACTTTAATGCATAACGACACCTCCGAACCGTCGTCGGGTATTCAGGACTTTTTCCAGGACTACTGGGATTTGATGGCGGGGGTCTTCTTCGCCTCCTTCGCTTTTCTCTTTCATACGACCGGTCAGGTTTACCTGGCCACACTCTTCGCGGGACTCGGTATCGCGGCTTTCTCCTTCACCGTCTCGGAAATCGCGGAAATACTGGCCGAAAGGCTTCAGGAGCCCTACGCCAGCTTCGTTCTGACCTTCAGCGCCGTCGCCGTGGAGATTCTGCTTCTGTTCATGATCCTTCTGGAGAGCAGTCACGGCGCCCATGCGCTGGAGACGGTCAAAGGCGGTATCATCTCCGCCGTCATCGTCGACATGAACGTACTTCTGGGTATCGCGGTCTTCGTAGGGGGGCTACGCTTCAAGGAGCAGGAGCACAACGAAGATACATCCAGCACCTATACGACGATTCTGCTCGTCGCATCCGTCGCGCTGCTGGTGCCGAGTCTGCTCCAGTACTCGAAAGACAGCGGAGATTCGCTGATGACGGCAAGCTACATCATCGCATTCCTGCTGATGGTCTACTACGTCACGATCTTCATCTTCCAGACACGGACCCATATCCACTTCTTCAAAGCCACGGCCCGCAGCCGCATCTTCCGGCTCAGGCGAAAAAGAGCGGAGCACAGCGAGGAGGAGGAAGAGGAAGAGAACTACATCTTCGAAAAACTTCCGAACATCGCCAACTTCTTCGCCATTTTCGGACTGATCTTTCTCATCGGTATCATCGCCGAAATCTTCGCCAGCGACGGCATGCACATCGCCAACGAATACGGCATCTCCGCCGCGCTGGCGGGTCTTGTGATCGCGATCATCAGTGTCTCACCCGAACTCTTCACCGCCATCAAAGCGGCCAAAAGCGACCAGATCCAGCGTGTCGTCAACATCGCCATGGGAGCCTCGACCGTTTCGATCCTGCTCACCGTACCGATATTGATGATGCTCGCACCCTTCGCCGACGTTCAGCTCTCTCTCGATTTCAACTCCCTGCAGATCGGCGCACTGATTCTGACCGTCATACTGGCCTGGAAGACCACTGACAACGGCGAAACCAACTACGTCGAGGGAATCAGCCACCTGATGTTCTTTTTCGCCTATGCGGTAATCGCGGCGTTTTATCATTAACATTCATGCGCACCTTAAGGTGCGCGTCATTATGCGCGCACAGCGCGCTGTCATTGGTCATTTCGCATCCTTTGGATGCTGTTATTTGGTAAAAGTAAACAGTGACCATTTCTACGATCCCAGATTCTCACAAAGCCGCATTGCGGCGATCCCATGTCCCGCTATAGTATAATTTCCCAATCAATCCAAACCGACAAGGGTTCTGCATGAAACGTAGAGATTTCGTCAAAGGTGCCATCGCGGCGACGGCGGCGGTGGGTTTTTCCGGCTGTACCCGGGAGATGATCGAAGGCAAGAAGAGTGTCAATATCAACCGCCGCAAGAAGGTGAAGCTCAAGCTCGCCACCAGCTGGCCGGCCAACTTCCCGATCATGGGGACGGGTGTGGACCGCTTCGCCGAAAAGGTGAAGGAGATGAGCGGCGGATCCCTGGAGATCAAGGTCTATCCGAAAAACATCCTGGTTCCGGCGCTGGCGGTTTTCGACGCCACCAGCAGCGGGCAGATCGACGCGTTCCACTCCGGTCCCTACTACTGGAAAGGAAAAAACCCGGCTTTCGCCCTCTTCAGCGGCCTGCCTCTGGGGATGGTGGCCAGCGAGCTTTCGTGCTGGATGAACTACGGCGGAGGCTACGACCTGTGGCGGGAACTCTACGGCAAATTCAACCTCTACCCCTTTGTCGGCGGCAACACGGGCGTGCAGATGGGAGGATGGTTCCGCAAGCCGATCGACTCCCTGGAAGATCTGAAAGGACTGAAGATGCGCATCCCCGGCCTCGGGGGCGAAGTGATGGCCAAACTGGGGGTCAATCCGATCCTTCTGCCGGCCGGCGAGATCTATACCTCGCTGGAACGCGGCACGATCGACGCCACCGAATGGGTGGGGCCGGCGCTGGATATCCGCATGGGCTTCTACAAAGTCGCCCGCTACTACTACACCGGCTGGCACGAACCGGGCTCCATCCTCGAGCTCACCTTCAACAAAGCCCGTTTCGAATCCCTGAGCGAAGAGCACAGAGCCGTCATAAAATACGCCGCCGAGGCGATGACGACGGAGATGTACCACGAATTCATGCATGAAAACGCCAAGGCTCTCAAAAAACTCAAAGAGCTGGATGTGCAGATCAGGGATTTCTCCCCGGAAATCATAGAAGCGGCGAAAAAGGCCCTGATGCGCGTCGTGGAGGAGCAGAGCGCAGAAAGTGAAGATTTCAAGCGGGTTTTCGCTTCGATGGAGGATTACTACCGCCTCATCAAACCATGGACCGACATCAGCGAGGCGAAATATCTCTCTATTCGCTGAGAGGAAAACCTGTGGCCAGGCTTCTTTCGAGCGCCTTTTTGGCCCTGAAAAGGGCCTGGATGCCGCTCTGTGAGGAAGCGCCCTTGACGACGTAGTGTCTCTTTTCGATCACCTTCTTATAGGGTTCCCGCAGCTTCAGGTCGATCGATGCTCTCAGCAGATGGGTGTCGGCACGGCTATCGTGATAGAGCTTTCCCTCCACCTGGATGCAGATGGTGTCTTTTTTGGCTTCATCCCATGCCAGAACGGGATAATTCTCTCTTCTCAAAACCCTCTCCACCGCTTCCGAAAAGAGTTCCAGCGCCGGTGTTTCGGCCGGTTCGACACAGAAACTGAGCCGTTTTTTCAAAGATCTCTCCGTCCTGGCGAAGTAGGAAATGCCCCCTTCCACCCGGCTTCTGACACTTTTTCCGAAGGGTTCGATGGATGAGGCGAAAAGATACTCCGGCAGCAGTGCGATCATCTTTTTTTTCGCTTTTTTGGCGGTGCGATAACGGGTCAGGATATCCGAGCCGGATACCGCGTGCCAGGACTCTTCGATCGGTACGAGTCTGCGTATCACCCTCTTCTTGTAGGGACGGGCGACAATACCGCGGTCGACGCTCACTTCGACGAAACAGGGACCGCCGGGCAGACACCGGCTTCGTGTCACTTCGTAATCGCTAATTTTCAGACGTTTCAGACGTTTTGTGATAGATTCGATCTCGTTTTTTCCAAGATGCCTGCCGAATTTTCTCTTTTTCTCTTTAAAAGCGCGCAGAATTTTTTCCGTCATACCCTTTTTCATATCGGCAAGTGCCGCTTTTGTCGCTTCCTCCATCGTATCTGCCGAACCTTTTCCGAAAAAACTCTTTCCGCTCTCTTGGGTCGGCCCCGTATACCATGCGGGAACGGCGACTTTCACTTCGGCAGGCTCGACGGGATCTTGCACGACTTTCCGGCTGCAGCCTGAAAAGAGAAAGAGAAGAAGTGCGAAGAGAAAAAATCTGTTCATCGTATATCTGCCTGCCGATAAAAAAATTGGGTTGGATAGGGTTATAGAATTATCGGCAGAAACTCAGATATTTTCAGAGGAAGATTTGGGAAAGAAGCGTTTGATCAC
>NZ_JAOZOZ010000088.1 GCF_029933015.1 Hydrogenimonas sp.
CCGCCCAGTTCTCCCTGGGGCGCCGTGGCGATCTTGCTGGTCTGGTTCAGCAGATCGGCGAAGTTGACGCGGCTGTATTTGAATCCCGTGGTATTGACGTTCGCGATGTTGTTGCCTTCGACGTCCATCGCGATTTGGTGGGCTTGAAGTCCGGACACGCCGGCCCATAGTGATCGCATCATGACTCTATCCTTTGATAGTGATTTTTGTTATATTTCTCATTTGTGCTGGAATACTCAAGCAAAATCCATTCCTACTTCTTCATGTTGATCGCTTTCTGGATCATCTGGTCGCTGGTCGTGATGCTTTTGGCGTTGGCGTCGAAAGCCTTCTGCATGACGATCATTTCGGTCAGCGCCATCGAGAGCTGGACGTTGCTGCTCTCCAGGGCGTAGGAGTGGACGACGGCACCCTGCACGACGTTCCCCGAAGCGTCGGTATAGAGAAAAGGCTTGCCGCTGTTGAGTGTCGGCCGGAAAAATACGTCGCCTTCCGTCTCGAGCCCCTGATCGTTCTGAAAATGATAGATGGGAATTTTGGCGGCGGCGGAACTCCTGCCGTTGGAAAAGTTGGCGTAGACCGTCCCGTCCTGTGCCGTGAGATAGTCCCGCAGTGTCCCCGCTTCGTATCCGTCGTGGGTGGCCGCCGTGCTGGCTGTGGGGAGATTGGCGAAAGTCGTCAGACCGTCGTAGCCCGTATTTGGCACGGTCGGATCGTAGGGGGTGCCCAGGTCCAGATGCAGAGGGGTCCCGGCATTGTTCAGGGTCTGAATCGGGTTGGAGGAGAGGGCTCCGTTTTCGTCGAAGCGTATCTCGCCGCTCTGCCGGTCGATGATCGTGTAGACCCTGTGGGTCGACTCCTCGATGTAGTAGCGTTCGGGATCGTAGTCGGTGCCGGGGTCGTACTCTTCGTAAAACTGCATCAGCATGATATCGGCATCCCAGACCGTTCCCAGCTCGGGCAGTGGAAGCTGCTGGGTGAAACGCATGTCGATGACGGCTTTCTCTCCGTTCGTGGTGAAGACGGGCATCTGGAAGTGGCCGACATTGGGAACGTCCTGGTAGGTATGCAGTTCGCTCGTGACCGTCAGCGGGCCGTTGGCATCGGGATCGAGTCCGCTGACGTCGATATCTGCGATCGACCAGCGAAGCGAGCTGTCGAGTACCGTGTTGGCTTCGACTTTCTCTCCCAGGGTATTCTCTATCGTGACGAGGACTGTCTGGCCCGGCCGGGGATCGAGGATCTCGTTCGAAGGGGTCACGCTTCCGCTCAGGGTAGCCAGTCCCGTGGTTGCGTCGATGTCGCTCGTGTAGTCGCTTTGGGGAATCGTGACGACGACGTTGTCTTTTTCTACGGTGGGATTGAGATTGGCTTTGAAGGAGGCGTTTTGTGTCGCTTCGCCGGGTACCGTGACCAGTTTTGGCAGAAAGATGTCGCCGACGGGGGTGTTCTGCGTCATGGGAATCTCGTCGCGCAGGGTGGCGATATACTCCCCCGGATGTTCGGGATCGGGTCTGAAGATGTTGCCGGGTACACCCTGGACATAGTTGCCGGCGGAGGTGGTGAGGTATTCGCCGGCATCCACGTAGAACTCACCGTTTCTCGTATAGAGTTTTTCATCCCCGTTTTTGACGGCGAACCAGCCGTCGCCCCCGATGGCGAGATCGAACGTTTTGTCACTCTGTACGATCGATCCCTGGCTCAGATCGAGAGGCGTCGCGTTGACACGGGACCCGAGTCCCACCTGACTGACGGCGGGTGTCGTGCCGGAGCCGGTGAGGGTCTGGCTGAAAACGGTGGCGAACTCCGTCGTTTTGCCTTTGAAGCCCACCGTATTGACGTTGGCGATGTTGTTGGCGATGTTGTCGAGACCGTACATGTAGGTTTTCGATCCGGAGACGCCGTTGTAGAAGGATCTGTTCATCGATTACGCTCCGTAGATTTCTCCGATTTTGTCGAGAGGGATGTAGCGGTTGCCCATTTTGAGCTCCGGTTCCCCCTTGTCGAAACGGACCGCTTCGATGGGATAGGCGCCGACTCGGCTCGTGCCGTGTTTTCCGTCGGCGGTGGTGTACTCCATGACGGCCCGGTAGGATCCGGGATTCAGGCGGTTGCCGGATCCGTCGGTGCCGTCCCAGGTAAATCCGTGGGTACCCGCCGGCATCGAGTCGACGGTGACGGTTCGCACCACATTGCCCTGAACGTCGATGATCTGCAGCGAACCCGATGCGATGTTTTCGGGCAGGTAGATATCGAAAGAGGGAGTGTCGGTTTCATCGAGAAGGATGGTGTCCTCCTTCAGCGAAGCCATCTTTCCGATAGCCGAAACGATGGATAGCGAGGAGGTCTGCGTCAGGGTGCTCGTCAGTTTGTCCAGCGTTTTGTTGGTGTTGTCGGCCGCTTCCAGGGATGCGAGCTCGGATGTCTGCGTCAGGATCTTGTCGCTGTCCATAGGATCGGTGGGATCCTGGTACTGCAGCTCGATAAGAAGCAGTTTCAGAAAATCGTCTTTGCCGAGGATGGCGTCGGGATTCTGGACGATATCGTTTTTGTTGGCGGGCACCGTTTTGGGCGCGTTCAGAGTGTTGGTGACATCCATTTTCGGACTCCTTTAGACATACTGCGGCAGGGTGATATCGAGCGATTCGTAAAACTCCGGGATCTCTTCCGTAGAGCCGTACGAAGCGCCGGATCTTCCCTGTTGACGCTGTTGTTGCTGTCGCTGTTGATTCATGTTGAACTGCATCTGCACATCGGTAAAACCCATGGAGACCAGCTGGTTTTTCAGTTCCTGCCCCTGGGTCGCCATGATGCCGATGGCGTTCGGATTGGAATGGACCTGGATATGCAGGTTGTTTCCGCGGTTGACGAGGGTCAGTTCGACGGTTCCGAGCTCTTTGGGCTCGAGCGTCATTTTCATGCGGGTGAAGGGCGGTTTGTAGTTTTCCACCTGCTCCTGCAGCGCCTGGGCGAAGTGGCGGATAGTCGCTTTGGCGTCGACGATCTTCTGGTGCAGAAGCTCTTTCGCTCCGGTGCTCTCCGTGTGAAGAATGTCGGGAACTTCTCCGTCCATGCCCTCTTTCGGGAGACTTTCGCTCGAAAGATTTTTGCCCTCTTTTGCCTCCGATTCGGCCTGTCGGGTCATTTCGACGATTTTCGTTTCCAAAGGGCCGACTTCATGGATGGAAGCGGTATCTTTCCGTAGACCGGCTACGAGACTTATCATATCTTTCAGGGGCGTTTCCGTTCCGGGCGATCGTTGTGCGGACGAGACGGAAGCTTCGTTTTTCGGCTCTTTTGGGGCAAACTCTTCCGATATGGACGAAGAGTCCCTGGAGCCGGTTTTGCCGCGCAGGGGGCGGAGTGTCGTTTCGCGTAACAGCGAAGCGGCGCTTTTTGAGATGTGGGCCGCCTGTTTCGGGTATCGCTCCGGAATTTTGGAAGAGGGTTTTTCTTTTTCGATTTTTTTCGATTTCTCTTCTCTTTCCAGGACGATCTTTGTGGGACGAAGTCCGGCTTTTTCAGCGGTTTTTGTCAGATCGTCGATATTTTTGGCGTTTCTGATGGCATGAACCGTTTCGTGACGTACCATCATCTTTTCGGGAGTGGTGGGGGTAGGGTCGAAAGACGGTTTTGCAAGGGTTGGGACTCTCTTTTCCGGGTTCCGATCTTCTGCGGTGCCATGAAGGAGAGTAAAAAGCCTTGAGAGCGGTTCGGAAACAGGGGATTCGGGTAGCTTTGTACCCTTTTTGACCGCCTCCAGCCGCTCTTCTTTCATAGTCCTGGAAACAAAGAGGTATTCGGGAATTTTCTCTTTTTTGGTGAGGATGGGTTCGATAGCCTCAAACTTCGTTTCCACTTTTTTATTTTTTGCAACGGCGTCGGAAATATCTCTATCGGGATGGGGTATCTCCCTCTTTTCGATCCCCTGAAGTTTTTGGGTGATCTTTTGTCTGAGCGGGAGTGTACCCTTTTCGTCCATCCGATTTTTCAAGGAGAGAACGGTCCTGTCGAAATCTTTGGCGATTTTTCTCTCAGGCATGCTTCCTTTCTCGTTTTTCGGTATGAAATCGACGGGAAGCTCTTCCGTTTCCGTAATCGGCGAAGCGTGCCGGAGAATCTTCGAAAACGGCATCCTCTCCTCTTTTTCGCTTTCTGGCATTCCGGTCTGCAAAAGTTCGAGCAGATCTTTGAAGAGAGCCCCGCTCTCTTCCGTCCCCATCTTCGTGCTTTCGCCGTTTTTGGAACCGTTCAACATCGCCAGCAGAGGAGAGAGCTGCAGTAGAGCCATAGGATGCCTTTCAGGATTTCAGAGTTCTTTGAACGGTTCAAGCAAAAGCCGTTCCAGACATATGAAGCAAAAGCAGAACAACTCACGAAAAAGGGCGGATTCGCTTCCCTGTTTATCGGAGTGAATGGAAAATGAAGCATTTTTGGATATAATGCGCGAAATATCTACACAACTACAGGACTACATACCTATGCAAAACATTCGAAACATCGCCGTCATCGCCCACGTCGACCACGGCAAAACCACGCTGGTCGACGGGCTGCTGCAGCAGTCGGGAACGTTCGAGGCCCACAAAGAGGTGGCCGAGCGCGTCATGGACAGCAACGACATCGAAAAGGAGCGGGGGATCACGATCCTCTCCAAAAACACGGCGATCCGCTACAACGACTACAAGATCAATATCATCGACACACCGGGCCACGCCGATTTCGGCGGCGAGGTGGAGCGTGTGCTCAAGATGGTCGACGGCGTGCTTCTGCTCGTCGACGCCCAGGAGGGGGTCATGCCCCAGACCAAATTCGTCCTCAAAAAGGCGATCAGTCTGGGTCTGCGTCCCATCGTCGTCGTGAACAAGATCGACAAACCGGCCGCCGAACCCGAGCGTGTCGTGGACGAAGTCTTCGACCTTCTGGTCGCGCTGGAAGCCGACGAGACGCAGCTCGATTTTCCGGTTCTCTACGCCGCGGCCCGTGACGGTTACGCCAAATGGAACATGGATGACGACAACAAAGATCTCACACCTCTCTTCGACGCCATTTTGGAGTACGTCCCGGCACCGGAGGGAAGTCCCGACAACACCCTTCAGACCCAGGTCTTCACCCTCGACTACGACAACTACGTCGGCCGTATCGGCATCGCGCGGATCTTCAACGGCAAGGTCAAAGCGGGCGAGCAGGTGCTGCTGGCCAAAGCCGACGGCGAGCAGAAGAAGGGGCGTATCACGAAACTGATCGGTTTCATCGGTCTCGAGCGCATCGAAATCGACGAGGCGGAAGCGGGCGACATCGTCGCCATCGCCGGATTCAACGAGATCGATGTGGGAGACACGATCACCGATCCCAACGATCCGCAGCCTCTCGATCCGCTCCATATCGAAGAGCCGACCCTCTCGGTCATCTTCAGCGTCAACGACGGCCCATTCGCAGGACGCGAAGGGAAGTTCGTCACGGCCAACAAGCTCAAGGAGCGCCTCGAAAAGGAGATGCAGACCAACATCGCGATGCGTCTGGAGCAGATGGGCGAAGGGAGCTTCAAAGTCTCCGGCCGCGGTGAGCTGCAGATCTCGATCCTGGCCGAAAACATGCGCCGTGAAGGGTTCGAGTTTCTGATCTCCCGTCCCGAAGTGGTCATCAAAGAAGAAAACGGCGTGCGGATGGAGCCCTACGAGCATCTGGTGATCGACGTGCCCGAAGAGTTCAGCGGATCGGTCATCGAGAAGCTGGGACGCCGCAAGGCGGAGATGACGTCGATGAATCCGATGCCCGACGGCACCACCCGCATCGAGTTCGAAATTCCGGCCAGAGGGCTCATCGGCTTCCGGACGCAGTTTCTGACCGACACCAAAGGCGAGGGGGTCATGAACCACTCGTTCCTGGCCTACCGCCCCTTCGTCGGCAACGTCGAGCACCGGGCCAACGGCGCGCTGATTTCGATGGAAAACGGCAAGGCGCTGGGCTATTCGCTCTTCAACCTGCAGGATCGGGGCATCCTCTTCATCAAACCCCAGACGGAGGTTTATGTGGGGATGATCATCGGCGAGCACGCCCGACCCAACGACCTGGAGGTCAACCCGATCAAGGGCAAGAAGCTCTCCAACGTCCGCTCCTCCGGCGCCGACGACGCCATCGTCCTGGTACCGCCGCGGGAGATGACCCTCGAGCGCGCGATGGAGTGGATCGAAGACGACGAGCTGGTGGAAGTGACTCCCGAAAACATCCGCGTCCGCAAGCGCTACCTCGATCCCCATGTCCGCAAACGCATGGAGAAGCAGAAAAAAGCGTAAATCTTTCGAACGATCCGCAAGCCGCGCCTGGCGCGGCTTCTTTCTCCCCTATTCTTTAAAAATCTCTCCGAAATGCCGATTTCCTTCTGATATTCCTATCAAAGGTCGACCATGGAAATAGTGATAGCACTCGCCCTCGTCGTTGTCGTCGGCGTACTTCTTTAT
>NZ_JAOZOZ010000089.1:0-5234 GCF_029933015.1 Hydrogenimonas sp.
CCCACCCGGATCATGTTCGAGCCGCATTCGATGGCCAGTTCGAAATCGTGGCTCATGCCCATGGAGCAGATCTGCGCGCCTTCGGTTTTGAGTTTTTCGAAGATCGCGTAGGTCGTTTCGAAACTCTTTCGCACGAGCGCTTCGTCGTCGGTGTGGGCACCGATCGTCATGACGCCCCGAAGGTCGATATGGGGACACGTCTCTTTGATTTTGAGATAGGTCTCCACCGCCGCGTCGGGGTCGACTCCCGCCTTGGTCTCTTCCCGGGCGCTGTTGACCTGCATCAGACACTCCATCTTCACATCGTTTTCCGCCAGGCGCTTTTGCATCGCTTCGGCCAGTTCGAGAGAGTCGAGCGACTGCATCATGAAGGGGTTGGCGCGTATCAGGTGGTTGATCTTGTTCTTCTGAAGACGGCCGATGAAGTGCCACTCGATCGGAAGGTCCTCCAGATGTTCCACCCGTTCCTGAAGCATCTGGACCTTGTTCTCACCGAAAGCCCGCTGTCCCAGGTCGTAGAGCATGCGGATCTGTGCTTCGTCGGCGTATTTGCTGACCGCCACGATTTTGACGATATGGTGCTCGCTGCGTTTGATCCGCGCCTCTTCGACTCGCCAGATCAGCTGGTCCAGGCGTGATTGCATCTCTTCTCTATCCATTGGTTATCCTTGCTATGTCGTTGTAGATGGTAAAGACCATGAGGGAAAACAGCAGTGCCCACCCCACGACCGTCAGACGGTAGACGATCTCTTCGTTGGGCGGACGTCTGAAAATCATCTCGTAGAGGGTGAAGATGATGTGACCGCCGTCGAGTGCCGGAATGGGAAGCAGATTCAGAACACCCAGGTTGACGGAGATGAGAGCCGTCAGGGCGAAGAGGGCGACCAGACCGTGCTGGCTCGCCTCCGCCGTCACCTGGACGATGGCGATGACGCCGCCCATATCCTTGGCTGGGACCACCCCTTCGATCAGCTTCTCGACGCTGACGACGATCATCTTGCTCGCCTCCAGTGTCTTCTCCCAGGCGTAGGAGAAGGCGTGGAGCGGGTCGTAGGTGACGGTGACGATGTCGCCGCTTGGGCCGATGCCCACCATACGGCGCTTCACCGTCTCGCCGAAGATGTTTTTCGCTTCCAGTACACGGGGGGTCACGACGACGGAGCGGAGCGTGCCGTTGTGATCGACGAGCATCTCCAGCGGACCGGAGGAGTGGGAGATGATGTCGCTGAGCTCGTCCCATATCTCGATCTTCTCGTCGTTGATGGCGATGATCCTGTCACCTTTCTGCAGACCCGCCTGCTGGGCCGGAGAGTTCTCCTGCACCATGCCGATGACGGGTTTGTAGGCGTTGGCCCCCATCAGGGCGATGGCGTAGTAGAGGAAAAAGGCGAGGAGAAAGTTGAAAAGGGGGCCTCCCAGCAGGATCAGGATCCGCTGCCATGGCGGCTTGGCCGTATAGCTGTCGGGATCGTGGCTGATTTTCGTCGGATCGGAGTCGTCCTGACCCTTCATCTTGACGTAGCCGCCCAGTGGTATGGCGCTCAGGGCGTATTCGGTGCCACCCACGACTTTCGAAAAGACGACTTTCCCGAATCCGATGGAGAAACGCTCCACATAGACCCCGAAGAGCCGTGCGAAGAGGAAATGGCCCAGTTCGTGGAAAAAGATCAGAAAAGAGAGGACCAGAAGGGAGACGATCATACCCATCAGCGCCCCCTCATGTAGTCACGGACATACTCGTATCCGCTGTAGAGTGTGATGGCCACGGCGATCCAGAGCAGCAGCGTGCCGCCGGGCCAGTCCATCGTCAGAAAGCCGATGGCGAACATCTGGGCGACGGTTTTGACCTTGCCCATCCACGACGCGCTCACATCCTTCCCTTCGCCGACGATCATGACACGCAGACCCGTGATGAAAAACTCCCGGCTGAGGATCAGAAAGATGGCGAAGACGTCGGCGCGTCCCAGGACGACGAGCCCCAGAAAGGCCGCCAGTGTCAGCATCTTGTCCGCCAGGGGGTCGACGATCTTGCCCAGCGGCGTGATCTGATCGCAAAGACGTGCGATGTAGCCGTCGAAAAAGTCGGTGACGCTGGCCAGCACGAAGACCAGTGCGGCGAAGTAGTCGAGCCAGGTGGCGTGGATCCCCTGCAGCGGTGCCGTGTCGCGGTAGGCGAGCAGCCAGAGCATCAGCGGCGCCATCAGCAGGCGTGAAAACGCCAGAAGGTTCGGAAGGTTCATGGCCCCTTTGGTCATTGAAAACTCGTACCCCCGTCGATGACGATGGTCTGACCCGTCAGCCAGCTGCACTCGTCGGTGCAGAGAAACCAGCACATGCCGGCGAGATCTTCGGGCTCTCCCATGCGGTTCAGCGGCGATCGGGCGACGACCTCGGCCTTGACCTCTTCGTAGTTGGGAAACTTCTTCAAAGCGTCGGTGTCGATGGGGCCGCCGCTGACGGCGTTGACACGGATCCCTTTCTCACCCAGTTCCGCCGCGGCGTATTTGACCATCGTCTCGACGGCCGCTTTGTTGGTGCCGTGGCCCGCGTAGTTGGGGGTGTAGACCAGGTTGCCGGTGGAGCTGAGACTGATGATGGAACCGCCGCCCGTTTTCTCCATCCGCTTCGCGGCCTCCTGGGCGCCGACGACGAAAGCCGAGACCGTGGCGGTGTAGATGTTGCACAGACCTTTGGGCTTGAGGCGCATGAAGGGTCCGAAGCCTCCGACGACGGCACGGCCGGAGATGATGGCGTTGGAGATGAAGTAGTCGACCCGGTCGAAATCCTCGTCGATCTGTTTGAAGAGATCCTTGTAGGTTTCCGGTTCGAGAATGTTGAGTGGGTAGTGGCGCGCCTTGATCCCGTAGGTCTCTTCGACGTCGCGGGCGATCTTTTCCGCCTCTTCGGCGTTGGAATTGTAGGTGAAGGCCACGTCCGCGCCCGCCTTGGCGAACCGGTAGAGGATCGCTTTGCCGATGCCGCGTGTCGCACCGCTGATGACGAGAACTTTGCCTTTCATACTTTCACATTGACTCATGATGGTTACACTCCTGGAATTTCGTATTGTTTGATGACGGTTTCGATCTGGCGCATGTGCTCCGCCGTGGGCGGAGTGAGGGGCAGACGGTACTCCAGCGTCTCGATGAGGCCCGCGATGTACATCGCCGCCTTGATCGGAATCGGGTTGCTCTCGATGAAGAGGGCCTTGTTGATGTCGTAGAGGCGGTCGCTGATCGCTTTGGAAGCGGAAAAATCAGCTCTCTCGGCCGCGTGGATCAGGTCGGCGATCATGTCGGGGAGAAGGTTGGAGGTGACGGAGATACAGCCGTTGCCGCCGGTGGCCATGATCGGGTAGTTGATGGCGTCGTCCCCGCTGATGACGGCGAGTGCCGGGCGCTTGGCCTTGAGGTGGAGGGTGCGCTCCATCGAGCCTGTCGCCTCCTTGATCGCGTAGACGTTGGCCACTTCGTCGAAGAGTCTGAAGACCGTATCGGGGGCGATGTCCAGGGCGGTACGGCCCGGGACGTTGTAGAGCATGACCGGAATGTCGATCGACTCGGCGATCGCCCTGTAGTGGCGGTAGATCCCCTCCTGGGTCGGCTTGTTGTAGTAGGGGCAGACCGAAAGGATCGCGTCGGCGCCCGCCTTTTCGGCGAATTTCGCCAGATCGATCGCTTCGAGGGTGGAGTTGCTTCCCGCGCCCGCCACCACTTTGACTTTCGTTCCTTTGCAGACGGCCACCGCCGTCTCGATGCACTCCTTGTGCTCGTCGTGGCTCAGCGTGGCGCTCTCGCCCGTCGTTCCCACGGGTACGACGGCGTCGATGCCGTGGCGGATCTGGCGCTCGATCAGTTTCGCGAACTGCTCGTGGTCCACTTTCCCGTTTTTAAAGGGCGTGATGAGGGCGGTCATCGCGCCGGTAATCGTTTCGCTCATTTCTTTTCACCTCTGCTTTCTGATGATTTTTTCTCCTCTTTTCTCAGGATGACCGTCGTCGATCTCTCCCTGTCGAGGTAGCGCTCGGCCACCGCCTTGACGGTTTCGGGCTTCAGCTTCTCGATATTCTCCTCGTAATGTAGCAGCGGCTCGATGTCGCCGCGGGCCAGATAACTGCCGAAGAGATCGGCGACGTTGCTGGAGTTCTCCATGCTGAAGATGAAGTCGGCGCGGGTATTGACCTTCACCTTTTTGAGCTCCTCTTCGCTGACGCCATCCTTTTTGATCCGGTCGATCTGGGCCCAGAACTCCTTTTCGACCTCTTCGGCCTTCACGCCGGGGTTGCAGACGGCGAGAAAGAGAAAGACGCCGGGGTCCTTGAGCTCCATGTTGTAGGCGTAGATCTGGTTGACCATCTTCTTTCTGTCCACGAGATCTTCGACGAGTCGGCTGCTCTTTCCGTGGCTCAGCAGCTCGCTGAGGGCCGAGAGGGCCGGCTGGTCGGGATGGGTGTAGTCGGGGATCGGGAAGGTGACCGCCACGATCTCCACTTCGCTCTCCTTGTGGATCACGACACGTTTGGGACCGTCGGGTGCCGGCTCGACCTGATGGACTTTCGGGATGTCACAGCAGTTTTCGATCTTTCCGAAGTGTCTCTTCGCCGCTTCGAAGACCGTTTCGGGTTCGATGTCGCCCGCCACGACGATGATGGCGTTTTGGGGCTGATAGTAGGTTTTGTGGAAAGCGCGGATATCCTCGATGCTCCAGTTGAGGATGTCGTTCATGAAGCCGATGGGCGTCCAGTGGTAGGGATGGTAGATGTAGGCGTTGTTGAAGAGCCGGAAATAGAGGTATCCCACCGGATTGTTGTCGGTACGCCACCGGCGCTCCTCGGCCACGACCTTGCGCTCGGGCTGGAACTCCTCGTCCTTGAGGCTCAGATGCGCCATCATGTCGGCGAAAAGCTCCAAGGAACGGTCGAGATTGCGGCTGGCGCTCTTGATGAAGTAGTGGGTATAGTCGAACCCCGTGGAGGCGTTGTCGACCCCGCCGAAACGTTTGACGATCTTGTCGAACTCGCCGGCGGGCATGTTTTCGGTCGATTTGAAGTTCATGTGTTCGAGCATGTGGGCGATGCCGCTCTTGCCCATCGTTTCGTTGCGGCTTCCGACTTTGTAGAAAATGTCGGTGGTGATGACGCCGCTTTCGTTTTTCAGGGGAATGACGACCACTTCGAGGCCGTTTTTGAGGGTTTTGGTGTAGTGTTTGGGGAGATTGCTCGCCATCAGGACTCCTGT
>NZ_JAOZOZ010000089.1:5334-6438 GCF_029933015.1 Hydrogenimonas sp.
CCTTTGAAGATGAGTCCCGTGAGCACCTGCACCAGGCTCGCACCCGCCTTGATGCGCCGGTAGGCTTCGTATCCGCTGTCGATGCCGCCGACGGAGATCAGCACGGTCTTGCCGAAGAGTTCGCGCGCCACCGCGTCGAAGATTTCGAAGCTCTTTTCCCGTATGACCCGTCCGCTGATGCCGCCGACCTCTTTGGGCGATTCGACGAGGGAGTAGTCGATACTGGTGTTGGTGGCGATGATGCCGTCGGCGCCCGCTTCCACGGCTCTGGCACAGAGCGTGACGGCCTGCTCCGCGCTCATGTCGGGGGCGATCTTCAGAAGGATCGGTCTGTCGGTCAGGTTTTTGCCCATGTCAAAGAGTGCGTCGATGAAGGCTTCGTTCTGCAGATCACGCAATCCCGGGGTGTTGGGGGAGGAGATGTTGATGACCAGATAGTCGCAGAGATTTCTGAAAGCTTTGATGCCGTGCTCGTAGTCTTTGAGCGCTTCCCGCTCCGGTGTCACCTTGTTCTTGCCGATGTTGACGCCGATGGGGGTGACGTAGGGGTAGCGCTTTTTGAGCTTCATCTGCATATGGTAACTCCCCTTGTTGTTGAAGCCCATGGCGTTTTGCAGCGCTTCCTCTTCGATGTGGCGCCAGAGGCGGGGACGGGGATTGCCCGGCTGGGGTTTCGGTGTCACGGTTCCCACCTCCGTGAAACCGAAGCCCAGGGCGGTCATCGAGCGGATCAGCTCGGCGTCCTTGTCGAAACCGGCCGCCAGCCCCACGGGATTGGGGAAGGTGCGTCCGAAAAGCTCCTGACGCAGACGCGGATCGTCGACGAAATTCTTTTCGATCCACGGATTGAAGAGCTGGGGCAGAGCCTCGCCGATCTGGAGCGCTCCTGTGACCAGATGGTGTGCCGTTTCCGGGTCGAGACGGAAAAAAAAGGGTTTGATCTTTTCGTAATCCATAAAAAGGGTCTCTCTTCACGCTTGAAATTGGGATTGATTATACAAAAAAAGTTCCAAATCAAGCTTTAACCGACCGAAGCGGGAAGAGGCCTCTCGTTATGATATTTGTTAATATCATCAAAACTCGCCGCTGTTTTGATACAATTTG
>NZ_JAOZOZ010000090.1 GCF_029933015.1 Hydrogenimonas sp.
GGGTGGTTTGAAAAAAACGGTTTCTTCGATAAAATTTGAAAAAAAGAGGGAAGAGGAGTTTCCATGGTCATCAAAGAGATACAGCAGTATTCGGAGATCCGTCCAAAGGCGAGGGCCTATCTCTGTTATCTGCTCGCCAGGAACATTCCCAACAAAACCCCGGAAGTGAGTCTCGATACGATCGTCTCGGCCCTGAAAAAGATCAAGAAAGAGGTCAAGGAGATCGATACGCTCTACGTCCTCGACGCCAAGGGCAGACAGGTGATCAACAACATCAGCAAAACCCAGGCCTACAGGAGCGGGGCGGGGGAGAATAGGGCGGATCGGGCCTACTACTATCGCGCTGTCCGTGAAAAACGGTGTATTCTGACCGATCCCTATCCCTCCAAAATCGAGGGGATTCTCGTCGTGACGGCCGCCTATCCGGTTTACAACGAGAAAGGGCAGCTTCAGTACGTCGTCTGTGCCGATATCCCTTTGGACAAACTGCTTCACATGGTCCACCCCTCCTCGGGGGAGACGGCTTTCGGGCGTTTTACCCGCATCAGTTACGCTGCCTTCTCTTTGGCGCTGCTGGCGGTGGCGTTCATTCTCTTCATCAACGGCATAAAGAGTTTTTTCACGGCCCAGTTCAATATTTTCAACATCGACATCAAAGAGATGTTCGAAGCGACGATCCTCCTGACGCTCGCTTTGGCGATCTTCGATCTGGTCAAGGCGATTTTCGAGGAGGAGGTGCTGGGCCATCACAAAAAAGGGGAGCCCGACGAGATCCACAAAACGATGGTCCGTTTCCTCGGCTCCATCATCATCGCCCTGGCGATCGAGGCGTTGATGCTGGTGTTCAAATTTGCTATAATCGACCCCGAAAAACTGACTTATGCCGTCTATCTGATCGGCGGTGTGACAATGCTTCTTTTCGGTCTCTCCATCTATCTGAAAAGCATCCGCAAAGAGCGCTAGATCCGGTACTCCGTGCTATAGTGCGGCCGATGCGGGCAGAAAAGGGAAAGATCGACAACGGATCATGAAAAATTCAAAAGGCGACATTTGATAGCGATTATCGACTACAACATGGGCAATCTCGCCAGCGTCCGCAACGCGCTGGAGAAGATCGGAGCCTCTTCGGAAGTGGTTTCCGATCCGGAGAGGGTCGCGGATTTCGACAAAGTGCTGCTGCCGGGTGTCGGCGCTTTCGGCGACGCGATGGCGCATCTGAGGGAAAACGGGATGGACGAAGCCGTCAGGGCCTTCGCGGAAAGCGGCCGGCCGATGCTGGGGATCTGTCTGGGGATGCAGCTGCTCTTTCAAAAGAGCCTGGAGTTCGGAGAGCACGAGGGGCTGGGACTCATTCCCGGTGAAGTGGTCCCCTTCGATCCAAATCTCTTCGAAACGCCCCACAAGATTCCCCACATGGGATGGAACGAACTCTTCGTCCAGAAGCAGACGCCGCTGTTCGAAGGGCTTGCGAAAGAGTTCTATCTCTATTTCGTCCACTCCTACCATGCCGTCACGCCGGACGAATACGCGATCGGCAGGACCTGGTACGGATACGAATTCGTCAGTGCCGTGCAGCGGGGAAATGTTTTCGGCATCCAGCCGCATCCGGAAAAATCCCACGACAACGGGTTGAGAATATTGAAAAATTTTGTAGAAATGAAGGTGTGAAAGATGGAGATACTTCCTGCGATCGATCTCAAAGACGGCAAGGCCGTGCGTCTGACCAAAGGGCTGATGGAGAGTGCGAAAATCTACAGCGACGAACCGTGGCAACTGGCCAGGGCGTTCGAGGAGATGGGTTCGAGGTGGCTCCATCTGGTGGATCTCAACGGCGCTTTCGCGGGTGAGCCGAAAAATCTCGAGCAGATCGAAAAAATCCGGAAAAACTGCGATCTGAAGATGGAACTGGGCGGAGGTATCCGCGACGAGGAGACGATCGAACGCTATCTCGACCTGGGAATCGACCGTCTCATCCTCGGCTCCATCGCCGTCAGGGATCCCGATTTCGTCCGTGAGATGGCTTCGAAATACCCCATCGCCGTGGGTATCGACGCGATCGACGGATACGTGGCCGTGGAGGGCTGGGCGGAAGTGAGTCAGATGAAGGCGACCGATCTGGCGCGGGCTTTCGCCGACTGCGGCGTCGAGGCCATCATCTGTACCGACGTGGGTCGTGACGGTACACTTTCGGGTGTAAATGTCGATTTTACCGTGAGTATCGCCGAAGCTTCGGGTGTCGACACGATCGCCAGCGGCGGCGTGCGGGATATGGGGGATATCGAAGCGCTTCTGGCGACCGGAAAGGTCGCCGGTGTCATCGTCGGCAAAGCCTTCTACGAAGGGACGCTCGATCTGAAAAAGGCGTTCGAACTGGTGGGTTGAGAGCGTTTCACCACAAAGCGAGGCTTAATCCTCCACACGATAAAATAGACCCGATTCACTATCTTGTATGAAGGACCTACATTGAAGATCATGGTGGTTGACGACAGCTCTACGATGCGTCGGATTATCAAGAATACATTGAACCGGCTGGGGTACAAGGATCTGCTCGAAGCGGCGGACGGTGCCGAAGCCTGGGACGTGATGCAGGCGAACAAAGAGGATATAGGGGTGCTCATCACCGACTGGAACATGCCCAACATGAACGGCCTCGAACTGGTCAAAAAGGTGCGCAGCCAGGCGGAGTTCGAAGACATTCCGATCATCATGGTAACGACCGAAGGAGGCAAGGCGGAAGTGATCACGGCCCTCAAAGCGGGTGTCAACAACTATATCGTCAAACCCTTCACGCCACAGGTACTCAAAGAGAAACTGGAAGCGGTCCTGGGCCTCAACGACTGATGAAGGATACCTACTTCGAGTTGACGGTGACGCCGTCGGCCCACCTCGACCTTTTCCTCGACCGAATGCAGACCCTTTTCCCCGAAGCGATCGAAACCACCGATACCTCGCTGATCATCCGCAGCGAAGAGGATGTCACACCTCTTGTGGAAGGGGCGAAAGCCTACGCGAAAATTCTCTCCGAGCGACTCGGAGAGGCCGTGACGGTGGAAACCGCCGTCGAGGAGAAGGAGAACGTGGACTGGATCGCGCAGTACAGGGAAGCGATCCGGCCCGTCGAAGTGGGAGATTTCTACGTCTATCCCAGCTGGGAGTCTCCAAAGGAGGGCAAACGCAACATCATGATCGATCCGGCGCTCGCCTTCGGTTCGGGCCACCACGAAACGACGGCGAGCTGTCTGGAGGCGATCGGCGGGTTCGTCCAAAAGGGAGACACGCTCCTGGATGTGGGATGCGGCAGCGGTATCCTGGGGATCGCGGCAGCGATGCTCGGTGCCGAGGTGGACGCCTGCGACACGGATCCGCTGGCCGTAGAGAACGCCCAAAAAAACTTTGCCCTCAACGATCAACGCCTGGGAAAGATATGGGAGGGCTCCGCTCCCGCGGCGGAAAGGGAGTACGACGTGGTCGTCGCCAATATCGTGGCGGATGTGCTCAGAATGATTGCCCCGGACTTAAAGAAGCGAACTAAAAAGGGCGGGCTATTGATACTTTCCGGAATACTTGATACAAAAGAGGCCGAGATCGACGAAGCCTTCGGCGATCTCGAACTTCTGAAAACCATCGCCCGAAACGAGTGGCGAACCAAAATCTACAGAAAACAAGGATAGAGATGGCGGATAACAACCAAAAGAAAGATCCCAACGATCAGAATTTTTTCAACAAAAATCCTCTTCTGACCTTCGCGATCTTTTCGCTTCTGATCATCATACTTTTCAAGAGTTTCGTCGGAACCCAGGAGGGGCAGTTCGGTGCACAGAATCCCAACGCCATGGGAACGGCTCCGGTGACGCAGACCAAGACGATTCCCTATTCCGACCTCAAGCGGATGATCAAAGAGGGCAAGATCAAGTACGTTTCGATCGGCCAGACGACGATCAAGGCGATCTCCAGCGAAGGGGGCTTCAAAACCCTCTATATCGCCAAGAAGGTTGGTGAGGACAGTACGCTGATCCCGCTGCTCGATCAAAAAGGTGTCGAATACAGCGGCTATAGCGAAAACAACTGGCTGGGCGAGATACTCTTCGGCTGGGTGCTGCCGATCCTGATCTTCTTCGGGATCTGGATGTTCCTGGCCAGCCGCATGCAGAAGAACATGGGCGGCGGGATTCTCGGTATGGGCAGCGCCAAGAAGCTGGTCAACTCCGAAAAGCCCAACGTCAAGTTCGACGATGTCGCCGGTGTCGAGGAGGCGAAAGAGGAGGTCAAGGAGATCGTCGAGTTTCTCAAATACCCCGAGCGCTACATCCGCCTGGGGGCGAAAATCCCCAAGGGTGTTTTGCTGGTGGGCCCTCCGGGCACCGGTAAGACGCTCCTGGCCAAGGCGGTGGCGGGCGAGGCGAACGTGCCTTTCTTCTCCGTCAGCGGCTCGAGCTTCATCGAGATGTTCGTCGGTGTGGGCGCCGCGCGGGTGCGTGATCTCTTCGAACAGGCCAAGAAAGAGGCCCCGGCCATCATCTTCATCGACGAGATCGACGCCATCGGAAAAAGCCGTGCCGCCAGCGGCCAGATCGGCGGCAACGACGAAAGAGAGCAGACACTCAACCAGCTGCTCGCCGAGATGGACGGTTTCAGCTCCGACACGCCGATCATCGTCCTGGCGGCCACCAACCGCCCCGAAGTCCTCGACCCCGCGCTCCTGCGTCCGGGCCGCTTCGACCGCCAGGTGCTGGTGGACAAACCCGACTTCGAAGGGCGGGTGAAGATCCTCAAGGTCCATGTCAAGCACATCAAGATGGCGCCCAACGTCGATCTGGAAGAGATCGCCCGGCTGACGGCGGGACTGGCGGGTGCCGACCTGGCCAACATCGTCAACGAAGCGGCCCTTCTGGCCGGACGTCAGAACAAGGAGCAGGTGGAGCAGGAGGATTTCCTCGAAGCGGTCGAGCGGGCCATCGCGGGTCTGGAGAAGAAGTCCCGCCGCATCGCACCCAAAGAGAAGCGTATCGTCGCCTATCACGAAAGCGGCCACGCGCTGATCGCCGAGACGACGCCGGGTGCCAAGAAGGTCTCGAAAGTCTCCATCATCCCCAGAGGTTTGGCGGCTCTGGGCTACACCCTCAATACGCCCGAAGAGAACAAGTACCTGATGCAAAAACACGAACTCGTCGCCGAGATCGACACGCTGCTGGGCGGGCGTGCGGCCGAAGAGGTCTTCATCAAGGAGATCTCCACGGGTGCCAGCAACGACCTGGAGCGGGCCACCGACATCGTCAAGGCGATGGTGAGCCTCTACGGCATGAGTGACGTGGCCGGTCTGATGGTCCTCGAAAAGCAGACCAACATGTTCCTGGGCGGCGGATACAGCCAGAAGGAATACAGTGAAAAGACCGCCGAGGAGATGGACGAGTTCATCAAGAATTTCCT
Organism: Hydrogenimonas sp.; assembly: GCF_029933015.1. Classification (GTDB taxonomy): domain Bacteria; phylum Campylobacterota; class Campylobacteria; order Campylobacterales; family Hydrogenimonadaceae; genus Hydrogenimonas. The sequence continues at coordinate 5,428 of NZ_JAOZOZ010000090.1, forward strand.
GAACGAACGCTACAAGCATGTCGTCAGCCGTCTCAAGGAGTACAGCGAAGCGATCGAGGAGATGGTCGAGGAGCTCTTCAAGGCGGAGACGATCGAAGGTGAAAAGGTCCGGCAGATCATCCGTGAGTTCGAAAAACGCCATGGCATCAAATCGAAGCTCGTAGGCGAAGAGTCGGAAGAAAGCGTCGACAAAACCTCCGCCGAGAAGGGCGCGGATACGGAAAAAGAGGAAAAATGATCGGCAAAGGTTACGTGCTCTCCCCGGGCTGGAGATACATCCTGCCTGTCTGGGGGGTGACGCTGCTGGTTCTGCTTTTCAGCGACGCGCTGCTGTTGAACCTGCTGCTTGTCGCCGCCAGCTTCGCGACGGCCTTCTTTTTCTACGTTCCCGAGAGGGAGCCTTTCGACAGGCGTGACGAGACGCTTCTGGCTCCGGTGGACGGTATCGTGGAGTCTGTGGAGGAGACGGAAGGGCGGAAGATTCTGAAGATCAGAAAATCTCTCGCCGGATCGACACCGGTGAGATCCCCTATCGCGTGCGAAGTGGCAGAATACGCAAGAGTGCACGGCGTATTTCTGGATCCCGACGATAGAAGAGCCTGGACGCTGAACGAGCAGGGCACGATCGACTATCGCTGGAGGGAGTCCGATATCCGTATGAGAGTGGTCAGCGGATTCTACGCCCTGGGGCTGCCGTTTTTTGTCCGGAAAGGTCCGGTGCACGCCGGCACTCCCCAGGCCCTGATGACCGACGGTATCGTCGAGCTTTCACTGCCGCGAAGTTTCGATGTCGCGGTAGCGGCGGGCGACAGGTTGCGCGGAGGCTATTCGGTACTGGGATACGGCGGGAGCTGATGGCCGGCCGCCGTTTTCAGATCGTCTATATCCTCCCCAACTCCTTCACCGCGGCATCGCTCTTTTCCGTGTGACCCTGGGGGCGGAACGCTTTTGTCCCTTCTCTTTGCTGGTTCTCCTTGACGTGGCTTTGGCCACGCCTGCGTCGAA
>NZ_JAOZOZ010000091.1 GCF_029933015.1 Hydrogenimonas sp.
AAAATGTCATCACCGAATTTCACGCTGACAGAATAAGAGACACCGTTTCGGATTTACGGTAGGATAGGCGAGGTTTTTGATAATAGGGGAATAAAAAAGCGCCGGAGAGACTCGGCGCCCGGAAGTGAGTGCGTGGGATCGACCGGAAGGTCAATCCATCTGGTTGCGCATCCAGGTCGGGATGTCGAGGATGTCTTCGTTGTCGTATCCTCCGACCACTTTGACGCGGGGTGTGCTGACCGGAATGGCGGGCTCTTCACTCTCCTCCGGCTGCATAAGAGTGATCTGCTGCTTTTTTGTCTCGGTCTTTTTCTCTTCCTCTTTCTGCTGCACTTCGGCGCTTTCGAATCCGGTGGCGACGATCGTGATCTTGACTTCGTCGAGGGAGAGAGATTCGTCGGTCGTCGTACCGAAGATGACGTGTGCGTCTTCGTCGGCGTTGTCTTCGACGATGCTCATCGCTTCGCTGATCTCGAGGATCGGATACTCCGGATGGATATGGAAATGGACCAGAACGCCCATCGCACCTTTGATATCCATGCTGTCCAGAAGCGGTGATTCGATGGCGTTTTTGATCGCTTCGTAGGCCGCGCTCTGTCCCGATGCCTCACCGACGCCCATGAGGGCCAGGCCGCGGTGGCTCATGACGGTGTTGACGTCGGCGAAGTCGAGGTTGATGTCGTGCTCGCCGCGGGAGACGATGACGTTGCTGATGCCGCTGACGGCACGTGCGAGGATGTTGTCGACCAGTTTGAAACTCTCTTTGATGCCGAGGTTCTTGTCGACGATGCTGAGTAGCTTTTCGTTGGGGATGACGATGATCGAATCGCTCTCTTTTTTCAGCTGCTCCAGGCCCGCTTCCGCCAGCTTCATCCGTTTGCGTCCTTCGAAGCGGAAGGGTTTGGTGACGACCGAAACCGTCAGGGCTCCGACCTCTTTGGCCGCCTGCGCGATGATGGGTGCCGCGCCGGTTCCCGTACCGCCGCCCAGACCGGATGAGACGAATACGATGTCGGCACCCGCCAGTACCTCTTTGATCGCGTCGTAACTCTCCAGTGCCGACTCCTGACCGATCTCCGGCTTCATGCCGGCTCCGAGTCCTTTGGTCAGCTTCTCCCCCAGTTGGATCTTGTAGGCCGCTTTCGAGGTCTCCAGGGCCTGTGCGTCGGTATTGGCGACGATCAGGTCGATTCCCTCGATTCCCTGGTGAATCATGTGGTTGATCATATTGCCGCCGCCTCCGCCGACACCGATCGCCTTGATCTTCGCTCCGCTGACAGTAACTGCTTCTTCTATGGTAAATCCGGGCACTCTTCTCTCCTTCCTAGAATATCTGTGTCATCCAATGCCACAATTTTTTCAGTGATTGGCCAAATGTCTCTTTGTCGTCCTGCGCGACACGCGCGAGAGTCTGTTTGACATCCTCGTTTTTCAGTGGTTTCTCTTTTTTCTCATCTTTGCTGTCGGAGGTCATCGAAATGGTTGGCAGTTCTCCCTCGTCGGCGGTGATGGGCTCTTTTTTATGGAGCATCTTCTTGTTGGAATCGATCTCGTACTGCGTGTATCCGCCAGCACCGTATTCGAGCAGGCCGATGACGGTGGCGAACGCGGGATCGTGCAGCGGCTCGAAATCCCCCTCCACAGGCCGGGGCCTGGCGATGCGTACAGGCATGTTGTCGAAGATCGCCATGGCGAGTTCGCGGATACCCTCGAGTTTCGTCATGCCTCCGGTCAGAACGATGCCCGCGCCGATCTGATCCCGCAGGTTGCTCTTTTCGAGCTCTTTGGCGAGGATCATCAGCGTCTCCTGGACGCGTGCCTGGATGACATTGTAGACGATCTCCAGGGAGATCTCGTGGTTCTCCTCCTCGTCTCCGATGACGGGGATCTCTATCAGGTCGCTGGAAGGTGCACGGAGCGATCCGTACTCCAGTTTGATCTTTTCGGCGATGTGCAGCGGCGTGTGCAGCGCCATGGAGAGGTCGTTGGTGATATGGTTGGACCCCACGGCCAGGAAGGTGTTGAACCGGATCGAGTTGCCGGAATGGACCACCATCTCGCAGGTCGACCCGCCCATGTCGATGACACAGACGCCCAGCTCCTTCTCGTCGTCGTTGAGGACGGAAATGGCCGAGGCGTAGCCGGCCAGCACGACGTTTTCGATCTCGATGCCGGCCGATTTGACCGCTTTTTTCAGATTGCTCAGGCTCGATTTCTGGGTCGTGATGATATGGGTGTCCACCTCCAGCCGGCTGGCGTTCATGCCGAAAGGATCCTCTATGAACTCCTGCTCGTCCACTTTGAAGTTGTAGGGGAGGACGTGCAGGACTTCATATTCGTTGGGGATATTGGCGTTGTAGAGCGCCGTCTGCATGACGCGGTTGATCTCTTTGATCCCGATCTCCTGTTGCGGGATGTTGACGATCCCCGAACTGTTGATGGAGCGCGTGTAGGCACCGGAGATGGAGATGACGGCTTTGGTGGCGACGGTACCGGCGACACGCTTCGCGTCGCTGAGTGCCTGACGGATCGAACGGGTCGTCAGCTCGATGTTGGTGATCGTCCCCTTGCGTACGCCCTGGGATTTTGCGACACCCGAGCCAATGATGTGGATCGCGTCGTCCTTCTTTTCTGCGATGACGACGCTGATTTTGCTCGATCCTATGTCAATGGCAAGAAGTGGTCTGCTCACTCAGCTTCCTTTAGAAATATCTCGATGGGATATTTTTGCTGCAACCGGGCGATCAGATTGTCCTGCAGAAGATTGGATTTGATCTTACCGGTATTCTCTTCCACGAACGCTTTGTGCTGTTGCAGTTTGTCAGTGTCAAGCAACTTCTGTTCCACTATCGTGTAACTGACAGCTTTGTTGTCAAGGAGTATCGCTCCGCTTCTCTTTTCGGATCCGAAAAGCCGCTGAAGGAAGGCGGCGGCTTCGGCTTTGGAGAGGGGAGGGAGCTTGTCAACGCTGTCGCGTGTCACATAGTCAGAGAGGGTGGCGTCGGCAAGATTTTTGGAAGCATCCTCGGCCATTTTCTGTAACGCTTCCGCCCGTTTCGTTTTCAGGAAATCCTCTTTCACGTCGGCATAAGCCTCTTCGAAACTTTTCGGTTTCGGAAGAATCAGTTCTTCGACCTTTATGACCGCGTATCGGTTTCCTACCACTTTCGGTTTGAGTGTCGTACCGGCGACGGCGCCTTCGATCGCTTCCCATACATCCGCACCGAAGATCTCGTCACCCGCATCGACGATCTTCTCTTCGTTCGCTTCCTTCTTCCCCTTTTTCAGGTCGATATAGGCCAGCTGCGCACTCTTTTTCGCTTTTTTGAGGCGAATCGCTTCGACAACTTTCTCTCTGACCTTTTCGAGAGGTAGGATTTCGCCCTTTTCGTCGGTGAAGTCGGTGCGGTTTTCTTTGTAGTAGGCTTCGACCTCTTCGTTGGAGGGTTCCTCTTCGGAGGGTGCTACCCAAAGAATCGCCAGTTTGAAGCGTTTGGGCGTCATATAGGCGTCTTTGTGGGACTCCCAGTACTTCTTCAGTTCGTTCTCGTCGATCTCCACCGTCACGTCGTCGGCGGTGAAGACTTTGTAGCGGAGTCTGTCGGCCATGAAGAGTGCGGCCCCGAAACCTTCGACCTCCAGAGGTGTGGCGGCTGGTGACAGAAGGGAGAGCGTCTTTTTGATCAGGATGTCGTTTTTGAGGCTCTCTTCGAAGACTTTGGGCTTCATACGCATACCCTGAAGGACGGCGACGTAGGTGCTCTTGTCGAACTTGCCGTCTTTCTGGAAAGCCGGGATCGCCAAAATCGCCTTCTGGACCTCCTCGTCGCTGACGACGATGCCGTGGTCTTTGGCGAAGTTTTTGATCAGTGCCTGGTAGATCAGCGACTGGAGCACCTGCTTCTGCAGACCCATTTTTTTCGCGGTCGCCTCATCCAGCGTGCCACCCATCGCCTGGTTGTACTGCTGGTAGGTGTTGCGGTAGGCGTACTGAAACTCTTCGAGTGTGACGGGTACATCTCCGACGACGGCGACGCTGTTGCTCTTGCTGCCGTACTGGTAGGTACCCCATCCCACGAATCCGGCACCGACGAACGCGATCGTACTGATCCATATCGTGATGACCAGATATTTTCTGTGTTTTTGCATCCAGGAAATCATTCAAAGGCCTTTGGTGTTTATGCGGTATAATTGTTTAACTGATTTTATTGAATTTGAAATTAATTTCGGTTTAAATTTAACGCGGTAGTACCGAATTTACCGATATTTTCACATCCCTTTACAACTTGTCAAAAAAGGTTTACAGAAATTGACACGAAAGCGAGAAAAAGCCATGAAAAACAGCGAAATCACGGCACGCGATCTGGCACACATCTGGCATCCGTGCACCCAGATGAAAGATCACGAGACACTGCCTCTGATTCCTGTCAGATCAGCCCGGGGAGTCTGGCTGGAGGATTTCGAAGGTCACCGTTACATCGACGGCATCAGCAGCTGGTGGGTCAATCTCTTCGGCCATGCCCATCCCTACATCACCCGCAGGCTTTCCGAACAGGCCTCGACGCTGGAACATGTTCTGTTGGCCGGTTTCACCCACGAGCCCGCCGTGCGGCTGGCCGAGCGCCTCTGTGCCCTCGCGCCCGGGGACTTGAACCGGGTCTTTTTCGCCGACAACGGATCGAGTGCCGTCGAAGTGGCCCTGAAGATGAGCTATCATGCCCATCTGAACCGCGGAGAGAAACGGCCGCTCTTTCTTTCGCTGACAAACAGCTACCACGGCGAGACGATCGGTGCGCTTTCGGTAGGAGATGTGGAGCTCTACAAAAAGACCTACGAACCTATCCTGATTCGATCGCTCCAGACGCCGGTGCCTGCCGACAGGAGCGTCGAAGCGGCCGAAGAGGCGGCCGTCGCTCTCGAGTCGATCCTCAAAGAGAGGGGAAAAGAGATCTCCGCGCTCATCGTGGAGCCCCTGGTGCAGTGCGCCGGGTACATGCACATGTACCATCCGAGATATCTGACCCTGGCCAGAGAGCTCTGCGACGCCTACGGCATCCATCTCATCGCCGACGAGATCGCCGTGGGTTTCGGCAGGACGGGCACGATGTTCGCCTGCGAGCAGGCCGGTGTGGTCCCCGATTTCATGTGTCTCTCCAAGGGACTTACGGGCGGGTACATGCCTCTGGCCGTCGTTTTGACGAGTGACGAGATCTACAGCCGTTTCTACTGCGACTATCTGGAGTACAGAGCGTTCCTGCACTCCCACAGCTATACGGGCAATCCCCTCGGATGCAGCTGCGCCAACGCCGTTCTCGACATTTTCGAAAACGAGAAGATCCTCGAAAAAAACAGGGAGAAGATCGCCTGGATGGCCGAACTGCTGGAGCCTTTCACGGCACTTTCGAATGTCAAGGAGGTGCGTCAGACGGGACTTATCGCCGCCGTCGAACTGCAGGGATACAGCCCCCAGGAGCGTGTGAATCTCAAAATCTTCGACCACTGCCTCAAGCGGGGAGTCTTCATCCGGCCTCTGGGGCACGTACTCTATTTCATGCCGCCCTACATCATCACGAAGGAGGAGATGACGAAGATGATAGAGACGGCCTATGACGCGGTAAAGGAGCTGTGATGGAGAGAGGTAGGATACATATAGGCACTTCCGGTTTCTACTACGAGCACTGGCGCGGGGTTTTCTATCCGGAAGATCTGGCGAAGTCACACTTTTTCGAATACTATATGACACGGTTCGAGACCGTGGAGCTCAACAGCACCTTCTACCACCTGCCGCGGCTGAAGACGACGGAGCACTGGGCCGAAATGTCGCCGCCCGATTTTCTCTTTTCCCTCAAAGCCTACCGGGGCATCACCCACTACCGGAAACTGAAAGATGTCGAAGAGGAGCTCTACCGCTATCTCCATCTGATCAAGCCGCTCAAACCGAAGCTGGGCACGATCCTTTTCCAGCTGCCGCCCTCGCTCCACCTCGACTTCGACCTTCTGGCCGGCTTTCTGGAAATTCTGCCTCCGGGCTACCGCTATACCGTGGAGTTTCGCCATCCCAGCTGGCTGGTGGAGGATATCTACAACCTTCTCAAGAGCTACAATGTCGCACTCTGCATCAACGATTTCGGCAAACGGCAGATGGAGCCGGTGATGACGGCCGATTTCGGGTACCTGCGTTTTCACGGGCCGACGGGACGCTACGGAGGGAGTTACGACGACGATACGCTGCGAATGTGGGCCGACCGCCTCAAAGAGGCATCGAAGGAGCTGAAGGCGATATTCGTCTATTTCAACAACGATTTCGGCGGGTACGCCGTGCAAAACGCCCTCCGGCTCATGGAGCTACTAGAACCCATCTCAAAAATCCCCATGGGCGGGAATGACACGCAAAAGTTGCGATGACGAGGCGAAAAGCGCAAGGTGTAGC
>NZ_JAOZOZ010000092.1 GCF_029933015.1 Hydrogenimonas sp.
AGATGTGTCGCTTTTTCGACGATGGTGAAGATCTTCGCCTGGGCCAGGTGGACGATGTTGGTTTTCGCTTCGATGCGGTCGAAGAGCAGCAGGTCGCTCTTGTCGCAGAAGATGCGCATGCCCAGGGGGAATCGGTCGGTGGTGGCGGCGGGGATTTGGGCGGTTTCGACGACGACGGCGTGAAGTGTGGCGTCCCGGTTGGCGTCGGCCCAGCGGGCGTATTTGCGTGCCATGAAATCCCACTCGACGCGGGTCGCTTCCCTCTCCAGCTCGCTGATTTTGATGCAGAGGGGTTCGATGTTCCGCAGCAGGTAGTCCCGCTTTTTTTCGTCGTGGGAGAGGATCGCCTTGAGCAGCCGGTGGAGTGTCAGGTCGCTGTAACGCCTGATGGGCGAGGTGAAATGGGTGTAGCGTTCGAATCCCAGACCGAAATGGCCCACGTTTTCATGGCTGTAGGCGGCCTGTTTCTGGGTCTGGATGATGAGCTGGTCCACGTAGGGTTCCACCCCTTTTCGGCGCGCCTCCTCCTGCAGTTCCAGCACCAGGGCGTGAAAATCCTCTTCGGGCGTTTCGGCGTAGATGCCGATTTTTCCCAATTCGTCCACCAGTTTTTCGATCCGTTCGGGTGTCGGCGGCTCGTGGATACGGAAAATCCCCACGTCGAAATGTTCGGCGGCCGCCTTGTTGGCCAGAAGCATACAGTCTTCGATGAGGGCGTGGGAAGGGGTGGACTCCTCCAGACGCGTCTCCACGAGGTTTCCCTCTTCGTCGAGTTGCATACGCACTTCGGTGGAGCGGAAATCGTATCCCTTTTCCAGCCGTTTCCTGCGGAGACGGTCGGTGACGCTTTTGAGGGGAAAGATGAACTGCAGCGTCTCTTTGTCCTTTTCGGGGGCGTCGGCGAATCCCTCCTGCAGGTAGCGATCGATCTCGTCGTAGTCGTAGCGGCGTTTGGAGCGGATGATCGCTTCGAAAAAGGTGTGACGTTTCACTTCGAGGGTTTCGGGATCGAGTTCGAGGCGGCAGACGAAGGCCAGGCGGTCGACGTCGGGTTTGAGGGAGCAGATGTTTTCGCTGAGACTTCTGGGCAGCATGGGAATCGATTTGTGGGGGAAATAGATGGAGAATCCCCGCTGCCTGGCCTCCTTGTCGATGGCGCACTCGTGGGTGACGTAGTGGCTGACGTCGGCGATGGCCACATAGAGCACGCTCTTTTTCGCGTCCCAGTAGATGGCATCGTCGAAATCCTTGGCGTCGACGGGGTCGATGGTGCAGAAAGGAAGGTGCCGCAGATCGGTGCGGTCGGGGTAGAGCGCGGCGTCCACTTCGTCCCCCCACGCCCGCGCTTCGGTTTCGGCCTCTTCGCTGAAAGGCTCCCGTTTGTTGAAGATCGCGAGAGAGATCTTTTCGTCGACGGCGGGATCGAGAAGGTTTCCCAGGATCTGTGTGATCTTCGAAGTGCGGTTGTCGACCTGGAAGACGGTATGCTCTTCGAGGTCGGAAATGTCGCTTTCAAGCTCCATCGGCAGGTCGGTTTTGACGTAGAAGGGTTCGAGCCCCGATTCGGTCCGTTTGATGTAGCCGATGGCGTAGACGAAGGCGGGCTGGACGACCTTGACCACTTTGGCGGAGGGGCGGCCCGCTTTGCCGAAGAGGCGGCGGACGATGACGTAGTCGCCGTTTTTGGCGCCGTGAAGATGTTCGGGCGGTATGAGCAGATCTCTCCCCTTCGCGCCGATCAGTTCGGCGAAGGCGGTGCCGGAGGGGAGGACGTCGAGGGTGGCTGCGCGGTATTTGGCGTCGAGAATGACGGTTCCGTCAGCCGTCTCTTTGACGATCTGTTCGCGTATCAGCTCTTCGAGGAGAGGAAGATGCTCTTTTTCGATATCGGTTTTGAGGCTTCCTTTCGCGATACGCGTCAGAAAGGCTCTCATTGGCGGATTTTCTCGATCGTTTCGTGGAGAGTTTCCGCGTCGAGACCGAAGCGGTCGGCCTTCTCGTAGGCGCTCTGGACGCAGGGTTCACAAAGAGGCCGCGTGAAGGGGATCGCCTCCTTGACGACATGGAGTATCTCGGTGTGTCTGCGGATCTCTTCCGGCGCCTCTTCCGGCGTCATCAGATAGCGCATCATCTCGATCATCTTTTCGCTGAACTGCCAGTGCTTGAACATCAGTGCGGCGATCCATTCGCTGGAGATACCGAGGAACTCCTTTTCGACGTCGTCGATCTCTTCGGCCGTTTCACACGCTTTCAGCGCCTGGCTGAAAGCCTCGGCCCGGTTCTCCTCTTTCAGAACGATCGAGGCGACCACTTTACCCAGTTCCATCAGCAAGGAGAGCGTCATCATCTCAGCCTGGTGTGTCGTGACCTGTTTTTTGCCCCATTGAAGCGTCAGGGCGTTTTGCAGCGACGAGACCTCCATCAGCTGGACAGGCGTGACGCCGTAAGGCGAAAGATCGATCGGAAAACTCTTTCTGACCGCGTAGGAGATGGCGAATCCCTGGATCGTACCCATTCCGAAAAGCGCCACCGCCTGGTCGATCGAGGTAATCTGACGGCTGAAGCCGTAAAGCGGTGAATTGGCGGCTTTTAGGATATCGGCCGTAAACATCGGATCCTGCTTGACGATGGGTACGAGCTCTTTGATCGTCCCTTCCGGATCGTTGCAGATCTGCCGGACCCTGTTGATGCTTTCGGGCAGGGGAGGGAGTGATTTGACTTTTTTGATGATTTTTTCGACCATGGAAATCTCCGCGATGATGATTGGGTTTATTGTACAAAAGTGTAACTTAAAATCGACGCCTCCTCGTCTGTGTTGAGTGTTTGTCGGGAGAGGCTTTGTGCGGGATGGCTTCCAGATGCGTTTTTATATGGATCAAAGCACTGTTTCAATATAATCACGCAAATTTTTACCAAAGGACTCAATATGGCATTGAATGTCTATTACGACAAAGATTGCGATATCTCCATCATCCAGTCGAAAAAAGTGGCGATGATCGGTTTCGGAAGCCAGGGCCACGCCCACGCGGAAAACCTTCGCGACAGCGGTGTCGAAGTGGTCGTCGGCCTTCGCGAAGGCGGCAGCAGCTGGAAAAAGGCCCAGGCGAAGGGTTTCACTGTCCTGCCTGTCGCCGATGCCGTCAAAGAGGCGGATGTGGTCATGATCCTTCTGCCGGACGAGACGCAGGCGGAGATCTACAAAAAAGAGATCGCTCCGAACCTCAAGAGCGGCGCGACGATCGCTTTCGGCCACGGATTCAACATCCACTACGGACGCATCCAGCCCGCCGACGACATCAATGTCATGATGGTCGCTCCCAAGGCGCCGGGCCATACGGTTCGCAGCGAATTCGTCAAAGGCGGCGGCATTCCCGATCTGATCGCCGTCGAGAAAGACCCCAGCGGCAACACCAAAGAGCTGGCGCTCTCCTACGCTTCCGCCATCGGCGGGGGCCGCACCGGTATCATCGAAACGACTTTCAAAGACGAGACCGAAACCGACCTCTTCGGTGAGCAGGCGGTGCTTTGCGGCGGTGTCAGCGCCCTGATCCAGGCCGGCTTCGAGACGCTCGTGGATGCGGGATATCCCGAAGAGATGGCCTATTTCGAGTGTCTGCACGAGATGAAACTGATCGTCGACCTGATCTTCGAAGGCGGCATCGCCGACATGCGCTACTCCATCTCCAACACCGCCGAGTACGGCGACATGGTCAGCGGACCGCGTGTCATCAACGAAGAGAGCCGCAAGGCGATGAAAGAGATCCTCAAAGAGATCCAAAACGGCAAATTCGCCAAAGACTTCATCCTCGAAGGGATGGCGGGCTATCCGCGAATGAACGCCGAGCGCAACAACCTCAAGAACCATCCGGTCGAGGTGACCGGCCGCCGTCTGCGTGCGATGATGCCCTGGATCAAAGCCAACAAAATCGTCGATCAGGAAACCAACTAAGGAGCTTTTCCCATGCCGCCCGGCATGGGAAACCGACCCATGACGAAACGTTCCCGCTCTCCGAAATCCGCGAAACGCACCACGAAAAGACGCAAAAAGAAAAGTACCTCCTCCAGACTGCAGATCTATCTGCTCGGCGGCTCCGTCGCGCTTTTGATCGTTTTGATGCTGATGGCCCTTTCCGGCTGGATCGGCTACGAAATGGGCAGGGAGGATGCCGCCAAAGCGTGCAGGAGCAAAGTGGTGAGTTACCGGAACGATCTGGAGAAGCTTCGGAAGAAACTGAAGTCGCAGCGTGCCGAAACGGCGCGAAAGAGCGCGCCGCCCGTCCATGTCGCGAAAAGCCGGCCCCCGGTATCCGCGGAAAAGAGGGAGAACCTTTCGGAGATCAAAGACTACGTATCGGCAGGCGGCAGGGAGAGCTCCAAACCTTTCGTGAAGGAGGAGGTGCGTCTGAAACGGCCGAAACTCGCCATCGTGATCGACGATGTGGCGTACGCATCCCAGCTTCGGGCCATCCGTTCGCTGCCGTGGCACATCACCCCCTCCATCTTTCCGCCCACCTCTTCCCATCCCGACACGCCGAAACTCGCTGCGAAACTCGATCATTTCATGATTCACCTGCCGATGGAAGCGATCAGTTTCAACAGTCCCGAAGACGAGACGCTGACGACGGAGAGTTCGAAAGCCGAGATCGACATGCGTCTGAGAAGAGTGCGGGAGTGGTTCCCCCATGCCCATTTCATCAACAACCACACCGGAAGCCGGTTCACCTCCGATATGGCGTCGATGGAGCGCTTCTACCCCCTCGCGAAACGGTACGGTTTCGTTTTCATCGACAGCCGGACGACTCCGAAAACCGTGGTGCCGAAAATCTGCAAAATCTATCACGATCCCTATGTGGCCCGGGATGTATTCCTGGACAACAAACCCGACATCTCCTACATCCAGAAACAGCTCAAAAAGGCCGTCAAAATCGCCAAATCCCACGGTTACGCCATCGCCATCGGCCATCCCCACGCCACGACCTTCAAAGCCCTGGCCGACTCCAAAGCGATTCTCGATGGCGTCGATGTGGTCTATATGGACGAACTTTACAGCAAAATTCGATAAGATTTAACGAAAGAAACAATCCCAACTCCAACGCAGGCGGGCGATCATGAAAAAAATCGTAACGGCACTTCTTGCGGCGCTGGCCGCGGGTTTTATCGCGTCTTTGTTTTTTACGCCTTTGCAGGCGCAGCTGCTGGGTATCGTCACCTTTCTGGTGGTCATGTGGACCAACAACGCGCTGCCGCTGGGTGTGGTTTCACTGCTGCCCATACTTCTTTTCCCCGCTTTCGGTATCACCGATCTCAACAGCGTGACGCCAAACTACGCCAAATCGATCATCTTCCTCTTCGTCGGAGGTTTCATGCTGGCCATCGCGATGCAGAAAACCGATCTGCATCTGCAGATATCCCACCGGCTGATGCGGATCTTCCCGGACACGGCCCGCGGGATCATCTACGCCATGGCGATCGTCTCCGCACTGCTTAGCTCGATACTCTCCAACACGACGATCACGCTGATGCTGATGCCCATCGGTCTCTTCATCACCGAAAACAGCCGCCTGAAGGTCAGAATCCTGCTCGCGATCGCCTACGGGGCCAGCATCGGGGGCATACTGACGCCCATCGGTACGCCGCCGAACCTTCTGCTTCTGGGATATCTCGAAGAGATCGGGATGAAGGCCCCCACCTTTACCGAATGGATGGGGATGACCTCGCCGGTGGTGGTGACGATGCTGCTTCTGATGCCGCTGATACTCTCCTACGGGATGAAAGACGAACCGATCGGACGGATGAAAGAATCGATCGAGCCGATGACGAAAGATCAGAAGAAACTGCTCTGGATCATCGGCGGCCTCTCTTTGCTTCTGTTTCTCAACACGCCGATCAAACCCTGGTATCCGGGGCTGGGGCTCAACGAAAAGGGTCTGCTTCTGGGGGCGGGGCTTCTGCTTTTCATGCCGGGAATCGATCTGCTCGACTGGGAGGACAGCCGCGCGATCCCCTACGAGATCATCTTTCTCTTCGGCGCCGGTTTCAGCATCGCCCAGGCTTTCGGATCCACCCATCTGGCCGAGGCGGTGGCGCAGAAGCTCGCTTTCGTCCAGGAGCTCCCGCTATGGATGACCCTGGCCGTCATCGCGCTGGCCATCAGCTTCTCCACGGAGATCACCTCCAACACGGCGCTGACCTCGATCGCTCTGCCTGTCATGGCGGAGCTCTACGGCGTCGACCATCCCGAAACGCTGCTGGTGTTGATGGTCACGACGGTGGCGGCGAGCTACGCGTTCATGCTTCCCATCGCCACGCCGCCCAACGCCATCGTCATGAGCTCCCGCGTCATCCGTGTCAAAACGATGGCCGCCGTGGGCTTTTTCATCGATCTCATCGGTGTGGCGATCGT
>NZ_JAOZOZ010000016.1:0-1571 GCF_029933015.1 Hydrogenimonas sp.
ATCAGCCGGAGTTCGTCTCGGTCACCAAAAAAGAGACGACCAACAAGGATATCCGGCAGCTCTACTACGTGATCGAGGAGAAAGACCGCGACGAGGCGATCGTGCGGCTGCTGGACAAGGAGGAGCCGACGAAGGCGATCGTCTTCTGCCGGATGAAGCGTGAGGTCGACCGGGTGGCGGAGCTGCTGCAGGCGCGCGGCATCAACGCCAGAGGCCTGCACGGCGACATGGAGATGCGCGAACGGATGGAGGTGATCAAGGGCTTCCGGGGCCGCGACATCGACATTCTCGTCGCCACCGACGTGGCGGCGCGGGGGCTCAACATCGAAGAGGTGAGCCATGTCTTCAACTACCACATCCCCTTCGATCCGGAGAGCTACGTCCACCGTATCGGCCGTACCGGCCGCGCGGGCAAGAAGGGTACGGCGATCACGCTGGTGACGCCGCTGGAGTTCAAGGAGCTCGAACGCATCCGCCAGAAGGTCGGCACGAAGATGGAGTACGGCTTCGTGGGCGCCGAGGGAGAAGGGGAAGAGAACTTGACGGAGCGTTTCCTCGATGCCCTGCGTGAGCAGGATATCGATCAGGAGGCGGTGAAGATCTACGAGACGCTGAGTGAAGAGATGGCGCCCCAGAAGGTCGCCTACAAACTGATCTCGATGATCCTCGAAAAAGGTGTGCTGGAGTCCCGGGGCGAAGGGATCGGCCTCAGCAAGGAGGAGGTCGAGCGTCTGATGGCGATGCATGGTGTCGAAGAGAAGCCGAAAAAGGGCGGCGGACGCCGACGAAGCGGTGGAAACCGCCGAAAGAGCGGTGGCGGGCACCGCCGCTAGACGGTGCGTTACGACCTGATCGTCCTGGGTGCCGGTGCCGCGGGGCTGATGGCCGCGGCGCACCTGCCCCGTCGTCGCATACTGCTGATCGACCACAACGAAAGGCCCGGCCGGAAGATCGAGATCTCCGGCGGCGGCCGCTGCAACCTCACCAACCGCAATCTCTCCTCTGCCGACTACCTCGGCGATTCCGTTTTCGTCGATGCCGTTTTGAAGCGTTTCGACAATCTCGCGCTGCTCGATTTTCTGAAAAGAAGAGGTCTTGCGCCGGTCCTGCGCAAAGGGGATCAATATTTCTGCAAAGAGAGTGCCGGGGAACTGACCGCTCTGCTGCGCGATGCCGCGGCGCATGCCGAATTTTCCTACGGTACGGAAATCCTTTCGGTGCGTAAAAGCGGAGAAGTTTTCATCGTCGAAACCTCCCGGGGATCCTTCGAGACCGAAAAGGTGCTGGTGGCCACGGGCGGGCTAAGCTACGCCAGCGTCGGTGCATCGGGGATCGGTTATGAAATCGCCGAATCTTTCGGACACACCATCGTACCGCCCAGGCCGGCCCTGGCGGGGCTGACCCTTCAGCCGCCCCAGAAGTGGATGCGGGGGCTCAGCGGCCTTTCGCTGCCGGTGGAGATCGCCGTGGGGCGGAGAAAGCTTTCGGGTGATCTGCTTTTCGCCCACAAGGGCATCAGCGGTCCGGCGGTACTGGACGCGTCGCTTTTCTGGAACGGCGGCAGGATCACC
>NZ_JAOZOZ010000016.1:1671-4168 GCF_029933015.1 Hydrogenimonas sp.
GAGGTGGTGGATGTGACGGGACGGCTGGGGGGCTACAACTTCCAGTGGGCCTTTTCCTCCGCTTATGTCGCCGCGAAAAGTGTATAATAGCGCCATGGACAAACGCCGTTTCGAAATGCCTCCCGTCACCCTCAACGCCGACGGCGAGATGCGCAAAGTCGGTTTCGAGCTGGAGTACGCCGGTCTGACGCTGGTCAAGAGCGCCGCGATTTTGCTGAAGAAGGTGGGGGGAAGGATCGACGTGATCAACCCCTACCACATCAAGATACGCGAGAGCGAATACGGCACCTTCACCCTGGTGCTCGACTTCCAGTTTCTCGTCGAATCGGGTCTGGAGAAGTGGCTCCATACGGTGGGGCTCGATCAGGCGCTCGAAAAGGAGACGGTGGCGGCGATCGAGCGCTTCATAGCCGATCTCTCCGAAACCGTCGTTCCCTACGAAGTCTCCACCTCCCCGCTGCCGATCGATCGCATCGATGTCATCGAAACGATCAAGGAGGAGCTGCGCAGACACGGAGCGATGGGGACGAAAGCCGATCCCCTCTACGCTTTCGGTTTCCACATCAATCCCGAGGCGGCGAAAATCACCGTCGACGAAATTCTCAGGACACTGCGGGCCTTCTTTCTACTCTACGACTATCTGATCGAGACGATCCAGCCCGACATGACACGTCGTCTGACCCCCTACATCGATCCTTTCGACAAGAAGTACATGGAGCTGGTCCTCGATCCCGCCTACGATCCGACGATGGTGGAGCTGATCGACGACTATCTGGCCTACAACCCGACGCGAAACCGGGCGCTCGATATGCTTCCTCTTTTTGCGTGGATCGATCTGGATCGGGTCATGGCGCAGATGGAGGGGGAGAAGATCTCCGCGCGTCCGACCTATCACTACCGGCTTCCCAACTCCCGGGTGGACGAGGCGGAGTGGTGCACCTGCGAGGCGTGGAACAGCTGGGTGCTGGTGGAGAGACTGGCGAACGACACGAGAGCGCTGGAGAGTCTGGGCGGACGCTGCCTCGAGTTTCTGGATTCTCCCTTCCATTTCTTTCAGAAAGAGGAGTGGATTTCCGAGGTGAAACGATGGGTAGACGCAGCGTCGTCGTGACCGGCTCGACCCGCGGAAGCCGGACCGCCTGGTACATGAGCCGCTTTCTGCTGGCCCTTGGGGGTATCGAAGCGCATTTCTGCCATTCGGGATCGTGGAATCCCCGCATGGCGATGGATGGGCTCCTGATAACCGGAGGGATCGATATCGATCCCAAGACCTACGGAGGGACGGAACACCCCTCCATCGTCCGGAGCGATCCCGCGCGGGATGCGATGGAGATCACCCTGCTGGAGCGGGCGATGGAGGAGGGCATGCCGGTCATGGGAATCTGCCGCGGCATGCAGTTGATCAATCTCTTTCACGGCGGTACGCTTCACCCCCATATCCACGATCTCGAACTCGACTATCCCCATCCCCATACGCCGTTGCCGCTTCGTACCGTCACGATCGAACGGGAGACTTTCCTGCACGATATCGTCGGCACCCCCACACTGCGGGTCAACGCCCTGCACCATCAGGCGGTCGACGCCATCGGCAAAGGGCTGCGCACCTGCGCCCACGACCGCAACGGTATCGTGCAGGGGATCGAATCGGTTTCGGAAAATTTCGTGCTTGGGCTTCAGTGGCATCCGGAGTTCATGCCCTATGCATGGCACACACGAAAGATTTTCCGCGCCTTTTCCCAGGCGGTGAAAGGGTAGAACCGGTCTCGCAAGGTTAATGGAAGCAGAGGATGGTTCCATTCCTCTTTAGCCGACCAGGTCGATACCGGGGACCCTGGCCGCTTCGGCTCATCCCTCTTTTTCCGCTTTCAGCCGTTTCACGATCTCCCTGACGAAAGCATCCAGGTCCGCCGGAACTCTCGAAGTGATCAGATTTCCGTCGACGACGACTTCCCTCTCTTCGTAGAGGGCGCCCGCATCCTCGAGTTCCCGTGCGATTTTCCGGTAGCCCGTGGCGCGCCGACCCGCGATGCGCCCGGCCGATATCAGAATCTGCGGACCGTGGCAGATGGCCGCCACCGTTTTTCCGTCGTCGACGAAACGCCGGACGATTTCCAGCACTCTTTTCTCTTTTCGGAGCGTTTCCGGCGCTCTGCCTCCCGGAAGGATCAGGGCGTCGTATTCGTCGGGGTCCACTTCCTCCAGCGTTTTGTCCACTTCGACGCTGTGTCCATGCTTCCCTGTGATCGTGCCTCTGCGTATCGATGCGATCTCGACTTCGAATCCCTCTTTCCGCAGCTTTTCGTAGGGTACGAGCAGTTCGGAATCTTCGAAACCGTCCGCCGTGAGAATCAACGCTTTCATCTCATGCCTTTTTCGCAAGGGTATTCGGGGGAGTGTTCCGTATTTTCGTAATGGTGCGGTACGCCCCCGTTGTTTTCCCATTATTATGCCATTAAGTAAGAGGGGAGTAAAATGTGAAAAATGTTTGATCAATGGA
>NZ_JAOZOZ010000016.1:4268-21532 GCF_029933015.1 Hydrogenimonas sp.
TATTATGCCATTAAGTAAGAGGGGAGTAAAATGTGAAAAATGTTTGATCAATGGAACCCATCTCAAAAATTTTCTCCTACGGGAATTTTTGAGAAGGTTCTAATGAATGGAGCCCGATGAACGATCAACTGCTCGGCGAATTTCTGCTGCTGCTTTCGCTTCTGTTCGGACTGACCTATTTTCTCGCCGGTTTTTTCGAGCGCCTGAAGATTCCGGGCATTCTCGCGGCTCTTTTCGTGGCGATGGGCATCCACTATACGCCTGTCGGCGCCATTCTGACCGAAGGGCTCAACGGCGACATTTTCACGATGCTGGCCGACCTGGGGGTGCTGTTTCTGCTCTTTTTCATCGGCCTGCAGATCGACATGGGGCAGATGCGCCGCCAAAGCGGCGACATCGTCATGGCGACGGTTTTCAATACCCTCGTTCCCTTCCTCATGGGGGTGGGGGTCATGCTCTGGCTCGGGTACGACTGGATGCTCGCTTTCGTCATCGGCATCACGAGGATGCCGACGGCGGAAGCGGTGATCGTACCGATACTGGACGAGTTCAACCTGATCAGGACGAAGGTGGGCAGCTACATCGTCGGGGCCGGTGTGCTCGACGACGTCATCGAAGTCTTTCTCGTCGCCTTCGTCTCGGTATGGATCGGCACGAAGATGGGGGTCGTGACCAGCGATACGCTAGAAGCCCTCGACATCGCCGCCAACATCGCCGTGTTCACCGCGGTGGCCTGGTTCGTGCGCCGGTTCGTCCTGATTCCCCTTTCGCACTGGACGAAGGTGAAGGTGACCAACCTGATCATGCTGACGGTCATCGTCCTTTTCGTCTTTGGCGGATTCGCGGAGTACGCCGACCTGGGGCTGGTAGTGGGAGCCATCGTCGCGGGGATGGTGATGCGGCCCGTTTTCGACAGCGCGGGCCTGGCGGGAGAGAGGGCCACCCGTGCCACCCGTGCCGTGGCCTACGGTTTTTTCGGCGTCATCTTCTTTCTCTGGATCGGAATGAGCGTCGATCTGAAGGGGCTGGTGGAGGCGCCCGAACTGGCCATCCTCCTCTTCCTGGCGGCCTTCGTGGGCAAGATCCTCGGCATTTTCCTGATGGTGCCCCTGAAGCGGCTGACGGTCAAAGAGGCGTGGACGGTGGGCATCGGGCTCAACGCCCGCCTGACGACGGAGATCATCGTCGCCAAACTCCTTCTCGATTCACAGCTGATCGACCTGCAGCTCTTTACGGCGCTGGTGGCGGCCTCTTCCGTCTCGACGATCGTCGTGCCGCTCCTTTTTTCTCTGCTCGTCTCCAGATGGCATACCCAGCTGCGCCGGCAGATGCCCGAAGCGGCGGAAGCTCCCGAGGCCGAAGCGATCACCGAAGCGGCCGTGCCGTGGCACGCGAAGCCGGCCAGGGCGGTCCTGGAGCTTCTGCGCAGCGATCCCAAAGAGGGGCTTTCGGAGGAAGAGGCCCGAAAGCGGATGCGGCTCTACGGCCCCAACCGCATCGAAGCGGTCCGAAAAGAGTCGTGGTACCGTATTCTGTTGCGGCAGTTTACCGATGTGCTCATCCTCATTCTGCTGATCGCCGCGGCGGTCTCCTTCGCGATCGGAGAGATGGGGGATGCCGTGACGATCATGGCGATCGTCGTGCTCAACGGTATCCTCGGGTTCGTCCAGGAGTACAAGGCGGAAAAGGCGATCGAAGCGCTGCAAAAGATGCTCTCTCCCCGCTGCAAAGTGCTCCGTGAAGGGAAAGAGATCGAAATCGACGCCTCATGGCTGGTGCCTGGCGACATCGTGCTGCTGGAGATCGGCGACCGTGTCCCGGCCGATCTGCGTCTGGTCGAAGCGGTCAATCTCAAAGTCGACGAATCGGCACTGACGGGAGAATCGGTTTCCGTCGCCAAAGGGGTCAAAAGCGTTCCGGAAAAGGCTCCGCTGGCGGAACGCCGCGATATGGTGTGGATGGGTACCAACGTCACCAACGGCTACGCCAAAGGGGTCGTCGTCGCGACGGGGATGGCGACGGAGTTCGGGAAGATCGCGAAACTCACCAGCGAAGTGGAGCGGACACCGACACCCCTGCAGAGAAAACTGGCGATGCTCGGGAAGAAACTCGGCATACTCTCCGTCGCCATCTCCGCCCTGGTGGCGATCGTGGGGTATCTTTTCGGCAAGGATCTTATGGAGATGTTTCTCACGGGTGTCTCGCTGGCCGTCGCCGTCGTACCCGAGGGGCTGCCTGCGGTCGTGACGATCACGCTGGCACTGGGTGTCAAGGCGATGGTACGCCGCCATGCTCTGCTGCGCCGGCTGCAGGCCGCCGAAAACCTGGGAAGCGCCAACGTCATCTGCACCGACAAGACCGGCACCCTGACCCAGAACCAGATGACGGTGAAAAAGATATGGATGTTCGGCGGAGAGGTCGACGTCACCGGAAGCGGTTACGACCCGGCGGGTCACTTCGAAGTGGATGGACGAAAGATCAACTACAAGGGACGCAAAGATCTGCTTCTTCTTCTGAAGACGGGGCTTCTGTGCAACCACGCCTCTTTGAGAAAAGAGAAGGAGGGATGGAAAATCACGGGCGAACCGACCGAAGCCTCGCTGATCGTGGCGGCCTACAAGGCGTGGATGACGCCGAACGAGCCGAAGATCGTCAGCGAATTCTCCTTCAACTCCGAACGCAAACGGATGACGGTGGTGGTGGAGGAGAAGGGAAAACGGATCGCCTACGTCAAGGGGGCGCCCGAAGTGCTTCTGTCGCGGGCGACCCACTATTTCGACGGAAGCGACAGAAAACCGCTGGACGAGACGATGCGTCGCCGCTTCGAGGAGGCCTATACCGAACTGGCCAAAAGGGGACTCAGGACGCTGGCGCTGGCCAAACGGGTGCTGCCGGCCGATACGAAACTCGATCCCGAGGATGTGGAGAGGGAGCTGACGCTGCTGGGTGTCGTGGGGATCATCGACCCGCCGAGACCGGAGGTGCCCGAGGCGATACGCACGGCGCAGCGTGCCGGCATCCGTGTCGTGATGATCACGGGAGATGCGCCGCTGACGGCCCTGGCGATCGCCCGGGAGATAGGACTGGAGGCGACACGGGCCATCACCGGCAGCGAGCTGGAGGGGATGGAGGACGACGCGCTGAAAGAGGCGCTCAAAGAGGGGGTCATCTTCGCCCGGACGACGCCGCAGGACAAGCTGCGCATCGTCAAGGTGCTGCAGGAAGAGGGGCTCGTGACGGCGATGACCGGCGACGGCGTCAACGACGCCCCGGCACTCAAGCGGGCCGATATCGGCATCGCCATGGGTCTGCGGGGTACCGACGTCGCCAAAGGGGCGGCCGACATGATTCTGCTCGACGACAACTTCGCCTCCATCGTCGGCGCCGTCAGGGAAGGGCGGCGGCAGTACGACAACATCAAAAAGTTCGTCACCTATCTGCTCTCCTCGAACACGGGCGAAGTGATCGCGATCTTCGTCAACATCCTGCTGGGCGGCCCCCTGATCCTGCTGCCGGTGCAGATATTGTGGATGAACCTGGTCACCGACGGCATGACGGCGGTGGCGCTGGGGCTGGAGCCCGCGGAGAAGGGGATCATGGAGCGTCCGCCCCGATCGGTCAACGCGCCGTTTCTTCAGCTGCGGGGGATCCTCATGATCCTGCTGCTGGGCGGCTACATCGGCGGCGGGGCGCTCTGGCTCTTTCACCACTATCTGACGATGGGGCTTCCGGAGGGCGAAGCGGTGGCGCTGGCGCAGACTGTCGCCTTTACGGGCATCATCGTTCTCGAGAAGATGAATGTCTTCAACTACCGCAGCCTCCACGCGCCGATGCCGGTGATCGGTCTCTTTACCAACCCGTGGGTCATCGGCGCCTGGCTTCTGACCGTGGGCGCACAGGTCGCCGCCGTCTATGTGCCTTTTCTGCAGGATGCGCTGCACACGGTGCCTCTGGGATGGGAGGATTGGCTGCTCATCTTCGAAGTGGCGCTGCCCATCTTCTTCGTCGTCGAGCTCTACAAAGCCTTCGAGTGGTGGGTGATGAAAAGAAGGGGTTGAGAGATGGATTACGCGATACTCAAGTCGCTGATGGTGGCGCTGGTGCTCGGTTTTCTGATCGGTATGCAGCGCTCCATGACCTACCTCTACAAAGGGGAACAGGTCTTCGCCGGCAGCCGCACCTTTTCGCTGATCGCCCTGGCCGGTTTTCTGTCGGGATGGATCGAGGAGTACGTTTCCGGCTTCATCCTCGTCTCCACCGCCGTCTTCGCGATGATGGTGGCGGTCTCCTACGTCCTGAAGGTGCGGGAGCAGAAGAGGTGGGGGATGACGACGCAGATCGCCGCGCTGGTCACCTTCTTTCTGGGGATGATGATCTGGTACCATCTGGAGAACTACGCCATCTTCATCGGTGTCACGATGATCGTGCTTCTGGAGATCAAACCGAGGTTGCAGCAGATCGAAACCCACATCAGCCCCACCGACATCCACGCCGTGACGCTGCTGCTGGCGATGAGTTTCATCGTGCTGCCGGTGCTCCCCGACGAGATGATCGGCCCCTACCACCTCTTCAATCCCTACAAGACGTGGCTGATGGCCGTCATCATCGCCGGGATCTCCTTCGTCGGCTACGTGGCGATCAAGGTGCTGGGGCAGAAGCACGGGGTCTTTCTGACGGGTGCCGCCGGAGGGCTCATCTCCTCCACCGCCGTCTCGATCTCGCTCTCCGAAATGTTCCAGCGGCAGTACGGGCTGCTCAACAACTACGCCGGGGGGATCGCCGTCGCATGTACCTTCATGTATCTGCGGGTCCTTTTCGAAGCCTTCGTCATCCATCCGGAGCTGGCGCTTCGGCTCTCTCCGGCCTATCTGGGGGCTGCCCTGAGCGGACTCGCCTTCAGCTGGTGGCTCTTTACCCATTCGAAAAGTGCGGAGATCTCGCTGGAAAACAGCGCCATCATGAAAAATCCCCTGCAACTGAGCGAAGCGATCAAGTTCGGCCTCCTTTTTGGCATCGTCTACGGCGCCATCGCTTTCGTTCAGACCCGCTATGGCGATATCGGCGTCTACATCGTCTCTCTCTTTTCGGGGATCACCGATGTCGACGCCATCACCCTCTCCCTCAGCCAGCTGGCAAAAGAGGGCAAACTGGCCCAGATCGCTTCGATGAACGGCATCGTCATCGCTTCCGTGACGAACTCGCTCGTCAAACTCGGCATCGTCTACTGGCTGGGGGGCGCGAAACTGGGGTGGCGGGTGACACAGTTTTTCCTTCTTACGCTGGGTATGATGGGCCTGGGACTCTTCGTGGGTGAAATGTGGATCGCTACGTGAGAGAGGTTCTTGACAGAACCGGCACAAAGGCCTATAATCGTTCAAACACAAAATAGAGCGTAAACGCATGGTCAGAAAAGTATTCAAAAGCAACAAACCTCGCCACCCGAAAATCGAAGCCTTCATCCAGAAGTACAAGATTCCCCGCGAATACCTCTCGATCAACCGCCGTTCCGTCTCCAAAGGGCTGCTGGTGGGGCTTTTCATCGCTTTCATACCGATGCCGTTTCAGATGCTGGCCGTCTTGGCCGTCACTCCCTTTATCCGATTCAACGTCCCCGTCGCCATCGCCATGTGCTGGCTCTCCAACCCCTTCACGATGCCGCCGATGTATTACATGGAGTATCTGACGGGCTGCTGGCTGCTGGGTATGGAGCCGCTGCACGGCATCGAGATGACGACCGAATGGTTCAAGGAGAACCTGGGAGACATTTTCGTTCCGCTCTATGTGGGAACCTTCTTCTACTCCTTCACCGTGGCACCGGCGGTCTACTTCATCGTCAACCGACTCTGGGTCCGTTCGGTCCACAGGGAGCGCAAAGCCCGTCGATCCAGGTAACTTTTCTTCTCATTCGGAAATTTCGAAAAGAACGAGCAGCGTTTTCTGAAAGGGGCTGCCGTTGTCGTCACTGATCATCAGATAGCGATCTTTATCCACTCTCGTGAGACCTTCGAAATTGTCCAGACGGCATCCATCCGTCGTTCTCAGTACCGCGACGGTCTCTTTGATGCATCTCTTTTTACACTTTGCGATACGAACGAGCGAGAGGCGAAGAGTTCTGTTTCCCGTCAGCCAGTCGTAGTCGCGTTCGAGGATGAGGATATCGCCTTTTGCCGTCGTTTCGATGGCGGTCAGGGAACCGGATGCGGGGATTTCCCATCGCTTCTTCTTTGAGTAGATGGTATGCGACGATGCATCGCACTGTTTGAGAGGTCGTTCCGGTGCCGTGACGATCCCGTAGCGCGGATGCCAGGCCACCGATTCGAGCATCTTGTTCTTTCCCCGGTAACGTTTCGCTTTTTTCAGCGGTTTGGGGAGTTTCGCTTTTTCGACGAATCTTCCATCCGGAGTGTAGAGGACGATTCTCGGTCTGCGTTCGAAAGCGACGAGAAGTCCTTCGCGTGTCAGAGTCATCCCTTCGGCATCACGCCATTTTTTCCCATCCGGATCGTTGCCTTTCGCGTCGGTGAGCGTCATGGCGTCGGTGAGCTCCAACTTTTGGATCTTCCTGTCTTTGATGAGAAGTTTCAGCCGGTAGAGCCATCCGCGGTCGCTGACGGCGTAAAGGAGGCGGTGTCCGGTGTCGTATGCCAGGTCGGAAATCCCTTCGAAGGGGATGCCCCCGAGCGGAGCGAAACGTACTTCCACACTGTCGAGTATACGGAACTTTTCGGAATGCGCTTCGGAACACCCTGTTTCATAAGGGATGATATGGGCGAAGAGAAGGGTATGAAAGAGAAAGAAAAGAAGTATCGGATGTTTCATAGCGCCATTTTATCAGAGAAAAGTGTGTCGTGGAGTGCTATAATCGGTCAAAACAGCGCAAGGAGAGTGTGATGGATGCACAGCACAAAGAGTACGAAAAGATGAAAAGCGAGATCGAGACGGAGATACGGGCGATCTTCAAGGCGAACCTGAAGATCTTCGACTGGGACATTCCCGAAAACGACGACCGCGAGTCGGCGCGGCTGATCATCACGGCGATGGAAGAGGCGATCGACCGGCTCAAAGAGGAAGTCGAAGCCGGCAAATACGACAACTACTGAGAAACGGGCCAAACCATGAAACAGGAGCACTGGAAAAAAGGGGTCGAAGCCTTCAAGGAGATCCATTTCAAAAAACATGAAAAGGATTTTCTGGAACTGGTGGAGAAGGGGCAGAACCCCAAAGCCCTCTTTATCGGCTGCAGCGATTCGCGGGTCATACCGACACTGATCACCTCCACGGGGCCCGGAGATCTTTTCGTCATGCGCAATGTGGGCAATTTCGTGCCCCCCTACAAGCCCGACAACGATTTTCACGCCACGGCGGCCGCCATCGAGTATGCCGCTTTCAGTCTGGAGGTGGGGGAGATCATCGTCTGCGGCCACAGCGACTGCGGGGCGGTCAAGGCGCTCTATCAGGACCACAGCGCCTACGCCGACGAGATGGTGCATACGATCAAGTGGCTGGAACTCGGGATGCCGGCGAAGGAGCTGGCTCTTAAAAGCGTACCGAAGGGGGAAAAAGCGGAGCTTCTGGAGGCGACGGAGAAATTTTCCGTCATCTTCCAGCTGCAGAATCTTCTGACCTACCCGAACGTCAGGAAACGGGTGATGGAGGGAACGCTCTTTCTGCATGGATGGTACTACCGCCTCGATACGGGTGAAATCGAGTATTTCGATCCGGACGAGCAGGCGTTTTTGCCGTTGACGGACGAGGTGCGAGGATGAAGATCGGCATCGTCGGAGCCGGCGGTGTCGGCGGATATCTCGCCGCGATGCTGGCAAAAAGCGGCGAAAAGGTCTATCTGGTGGCACGGGGCGAACATCTCGAGGCGATCCGGCGGGAGGGACTCCGTATCGAGACACCCGGCGGCGGTTTCAGTGCGAAGCCCCATGCCGTTTCGGACGATCCGAAAGATTTCGCAGAGAAGATGGACGCGGTGCTCTTTTGCACGAAGGGGTACGATCTGGAAGCCGCCGCTTTGAAGGCGAAACCGATGATCGCTCCGGAAACCTGGCTGATCCCTTTCGGCAACGGGGTCGGCAACGCGGAGGTGCTGAAGCGTCTTTTTCCCGACAATCCCGTCGCCAACGGGGCGATCTATGTCGTCTCCCATATCGCCGGGCCCGGAAAGGTGATCCTCAAGGGAAAAGGGGCGATGGCCGTATTCGGCGTCGACGGGGAGATACCGGAATCGCTGAAGCGTCTGGGCGAAGCTTTCGCGAAAGCCGGCGTCAAAACGAAGGTAAGCGGCCGCATCACGACCGATGTGTGGAAAAAGTACCTTCTCATCGCCGCGATGGCGACGCTCACCTCATTCTACGACGAGCCGATGGGGGCGGTGGTGGAAAAGCACGGTGAGGAGCTCGACGCGATCCTGCACGAAATTCTGGCGGTGGGCCGTGCGGAGGGGGCGGAACTGAATGAAGAGGATATCGCCAACGTCATGAAACAGGTGGCCAAAGTCCCCTACGACTCCCCCACCTCGATGTGGCTCGACTTCAGAGCCGGCAAAAAGACCGAGCTGGAGCAGTTGAGCGGCCATGTGGTAAGAAGAGGGGAAGCGCACGGCATACCCACACCCGTGATGCGACAATGCTATGAAGGGTTGAAATCGGAATGATCGCCAATATCGTCGTCATCGTCGCCACGCTGCTCGTGACGGCGCTGCTTTTCAGCAAACCGGTCGAAAAGAGTTCCTGGTGGACCGCGACGGTCATCCCGCTGGCCTCGATCATCGGAAGCGGTTTTCTGGTCATCGCGCCGATTCTGCAGATGAGCGTGGGTAGACTGGCCGTCGTCGCGATGGCCGCTCTCGTGCTCACCGCCTACGCCATCGGTTCGGCGATACGTTTCAACATCCGGTGGGTCGAACCGAAACTGGCGGCGGGCACGCTGCATGTGACGGCTCTGACCTTCGAGCGGCTCTCCGAATGGGCGCTGGCTTTCGCCTATGTCGTCTCGGTCACCTACTACCTGACGCTGTTTGGCGATTTCATGCTGCGGGGCGCGGGTATCGTCGATCAGACGCTTGCGCGCTCCATCACGACGGCCGTGCTGATTTTCATCGCCTTCTACGGGCAGCACAGGGGATTCAACTTTCTGGACAAGTTCGAGGCGTTGAAGCTGGGGATCATCGCGGGGCTGCTGGCGGGGCTCGCCTGGGGCAACTGGACGGCTTGGCAGCAGGGAGTGTGGCACCTGCCTCCCGACGGCGGTACGCCGGGATGGCAGGAGATACGGATGGTACTGGGGATGCTGATCGTCGTGCAGGGGTTCGAGACGTCGCGCTATCTGGGAGAGAAGTTCCCGCCCCATCTTCGGATACGGACGATGCGCTACGCCCAGTGGATCAGCGGGGGCATCTACGTGCTCTACATCGCTTTGATGCTCTACTATTTCAACTATCCGTTGCCCGAAAGCGGTCAGGATACGGCGATCATCGCACTTTCGGGCCGTGTGGCGACGATCCTGCCGATCATGCTCGTCTCTTTGGCGCTGATCGCCCAATTCGACGCGGCGGTGGCGGACGCCCAGGGGGGCAGCGGACTTCTGGAGGAGCTGAGCCGCAAACGGATATCCCAGGGCATCGGCTACATCCTCATCGCGGTGGGCGGACTTCTCATCATCTGGACGTCGAACGTTTTCGAAATCATCACCTACGCCTCCCGGGCCTTTGCCCTCTACTATACGCTTCAGAGCATGGTGGCGGCGATGACGGCGTTCAAGCACGAGGATATCCCGAACCGGTGGCCGAAATTTCTGGGATACGCCCTGGTGGCCTCGATCGCGCTCTCCGTCGTCATTTTCGGTATCCCCGCAGAGGGGTGAGGTATGAGATTCAGTGCCGTTTCGTGCTGCGGAAAATGAAAAAGAGTATCGCGATCAGCAGATAGACGAGCCCGATATCGGTCAGGGTTTTGGGATCGTTGTCATAGAGGTACCAGAGCATCAACCCGACCGTGGCCGCCATCAATCCGATGGATGTGAGGATAATGAGAGGATTCGAGCCCGTCTTTTTCCGAAGGACGAGATTGGCTATGGCGACGGCCAGAGAGACCAGAAGAAACGTGATGCTCGAAAAGGCGACGATGCTCTCCAGCGCTCCGAAAAGTACGAAGATGGATGAGAGCGTGAACATCAGCAGGAGGGAGTAGTAGGGAATCATCCGGTGGTTCCGGCGTGCCAGGATCGAGGGAAAGATCCCGTCCTGGGCGATGTCGGCCAGCATACGGCTGGCACCGAAGAGCGTGCCGTTGATGGCGCTGCTGGTGGCCAGCAGCGCGGCGAGAGACGCGAGAATGAAGCCCCACTCCCCGAAGATCGGCTTCAGCGCTTCGGCGATGGCGTACTCCTTGGCCGACTGGATCTCTTCGAAGGTGAGAATGCCCAGGACCGAGAGCGCGAGAGTGACGTAGATGAGCGTCACGATCACGATGGAGAGGTAGATGGCCCGCGGCGTGTTCTTCACGGGATCGTCCGTTTCGACGACGGCGTTGGTGATGAGCTGGAATCCTTCGAAGGCGACGAAGACCAGTGCCCCGCTGAGAAGTACCGAGGGAAATCCCTTGTCGAAGAGTGGTTGGAAATGGGCGGGTTCGATGTAGAAGAGGCCGACGACGCCCAGCGTCATCATGATCGCCACTTTGAAAAAGACGATGACATCCTCGCTCTCTCCCGCTTCCCGGACCCCCTGCAGGTTGATCCAGAGAAAGAGTGAAAGGATGGCGAAGGCCAGCAGGGTACGCACGAGCGGATTGTCGGCGTATCCCAGCGCCGCCGCCCCGTAGGCGCCGAAAGTGTAGGCGTAGAGCGCCAGGGTTCCGATGTAGCCGACGATGACGCTCCATCCCACGAAGGCGGCGATCGTCGGATTTTCGGGGAAAGCGTGCTGAAGATAGGTGTAGCTGGCGCCGTCCTGGCGGTAGGTGACGGCGAGGCGCGCGTAGTTGTAGCCGGCGAAGAGGGCGATGAGGCCGCCCATGAGGAAGACGAAGATCGTGGCGTGCCCCGCGACGGCGTTGGCCAGGCCCATGACCGAAAAGATGCCTCCGCCGATCATGCTTCCGATACCGATGGCGACCAGCTCCTTGAGTCCCAGTTTGTCAGACATCTTCTTCCATCGCTCCTTTCAGACGTCGCATCGCCTCCTCGAGGGTGGCACGGGGGCAGCCGACATTGAGCCGCATGAAGCCGCTGCCCTCTTTGCCGAAGCTCACCCCCGTGTTGAGCCCCAGTTTCGCCTTTTCGACGAAAAACCTCTCCATCGCTTCGTCGTCCATGCCAAGACCCCGGCAGTCGAGCCACATCAGATAGGTCGCCTCCGGGGTGACGGGCCGGATCTGCGGAACGTGTTCGGCAAGAAACTTCGTGACGAAACGGATGTTTTCACGCAGGTAAACCAGAAGCTCCTCCAGCCATTTTTCACCGCATTCGTAAGAGGCCGTCAGCGCCTCGATGCCAAACAGGTTGCCCATCGTCAGGTCGTACCGTTTCAGTTCCGTTTCGAAGCGCCGGCGGATCGAATCGTTTTCGATGATGGCGTAGGCGGTGTTGAGGCCTGCGATGTTGAAAGTTTTGGAGGGGGCGTTGAGGGTGATCGCGATATCGGAGATATCGGGAGAGAGTGCGGCAACGGGCGTGTGGCGGTGCGGCGGGTAGACGATGTCGGCGTGGACTTCGTCGCTGACGATCAGGCACCCCTCTTCGAGGCAGACGGCCGCCATTTTTTCCAGCTCTTCTTGCTTCCAGACGCGCCCGACCGGATTGTGGGGCGAACAGAGAACGAAGAGTTTCGCCTCTTTCGCTTTCACGCGGAAGTCGTCGAAATCGATCCGGTACTCTCCCGCTTCGTAGATGAGAGGGTTCTCCAGCAGCCTCCTTCCGTGATGTTTGCCCAGACGGAAAAAGGGGTGATAGACCGGCGGCTGGATCAAGACGGCGTCGCCGGGTTCCGTCAATGCCGTGACGAGAAAGTTGAGCGCCGGAACGACGCCGGGAATCGGGACGATCGCTTCTTTTCGGAGGCTCCATGCGTGACGGTGTTTCATCCAGTGTGCGATGGCGTCGTAGAAACGGTCGGGATAGACCGTATAGCCGTAAACGGGGTGTTTCGCCCGTATCACGAGGGCGTCGGTGACGCACTCGGGGGCGGGGAGGTCCATGTCGGCGACCCAGAGCGGCAGCACGTCGTCGGTACCGAATTTCGCTTTACGCCCGTCGTATTTGACGCTGTAGGTGCCGCTGCGGTCGACGGGTGTGTCGAAGGGACTCACAGCTTCTCCCAGATCGTCATCTGTGCGACGGAGTGCTGGAACTTGCGTGCCGTCTCCCGGATGACGAATTCGATATCGCGCGTTTCGACGAGGCGGAACGCCGGCTCCAGGTGTGCCTTGAGACCGTCGAGCGTCGTGACCGGTTCGCCGTCTTTTTTGTATCCGCCCAGCCACTTCTCTTTGGGCGTGTGGCTTTCGAGCCACGTGTAGGGCGAGCTGAGCACGAGCAGGCCCCCGCCGTCGATCCGTTCCGTAATGTCCCGAAGGAATTTGGCGGGGTCGTAGAGGCGGTCGATCAGGTTGAAGGCGGTGACCAGGTCGTAGCCGGTGAAGATCGGTTTGAGATTGCAGGCGTCGGCCTGCCAGAAATCGACACGGTCCGCCACCCGGGCCAGCGGGGGCGGGAGCTTGGCCTCCTTGTACTCCACCAGCTCCCCTTCCGTCGGGATCGTGTAGCGGATACGCCCTTCGCTGCGCATCCTTTCGGCTACGCCGATGAAGCGGGCCGAAAAGTCGAGCCCCGTCACCTTTTCGAACGCTTTGGCGAGTTCGAGAGTGCTTCGCCCCGTGGCGCATCCGATATCCAGCGCCCGCCCTCTGCGCTTGCCTTCGGTCGCTTCGATGCAGAGGCGCGCGCAGGTTTCGGGGTAGTTGGGGACGCCGAAGTAGGTGTCGCCCCACCCGAATTCACAATACTGGCTTACCTGCGTGTCGTTTTCGTAGGCCGCCGAACCGATCCGCTCCTCGTAGTCGCTCCGTACGTAGCGGAACCCCGCGTGCTGGAAGAAGTGGCGGCGGAAGGCGTAGCGGGCGCTTCGCAGGAGTTCGTTTCCGGTGCTGGCGAAAGAGCCTCCTTTGATGAGGTTGTGGCGGCCGTCGAAGGTGGGGGTCGTGAAATCGTCGTAGATCGGATGGACTTCGAACCCTTCGAAGGGGTAGATGGGGGTTTCGGTCCACTGCCAGAGGTTGCCGACGACGTCGTGGAAGTCGCCATGGGCGAACATCGAGACGGGCGTGGCGGAGGCGAAGTGCTCGAGGCCGACGTTGGCGGGAGCTTTCGGGCCCCACTGCGGCAGGTCGGGCACGCCGCAGTGTTCCGCCAGACGATACCACTCGTCCTCGGTAGGGAGCCGCAGCTTCGTTCCGGTCCGTTCCCCCAGCCAGGCGCAGAAGGCCTTCGCTTCGTGGTAGTTGACGTCGACAGGCCAGTCGAGGGGCATCTCGACGATCTCCGTCAGGGCCCGGTAGCGCCATCCTCCCTCTCCGTCTGGAATCCAGAAGTGGGGGTGTTTCGCCTCTTTGTAATTCCGCCAGGCCACCCCCTCGTCGCTCCACCAGCGGTCGGTTTCGTAGCCTCCCGCTTCGACGAAGGCCATGAACTCGCCGTTGGTGACCAGGTATTTCGAGGCTTCGAAGGCGGGAATCTCCGCCTCGTGGCGGCCGTACTCGTTGTCCCATCCGTAGAAGTCGTCGTTTCGGCTCTTGCCGATGAGGACGCGTCCCCCGGGGACCGGGAGCAGTTCGTTGGCCGGGGCAGGACCCTTTCGGGTGCATAGCGGCCAGTCGGGGTGGGATCGCACGAGGGATATGTCGGTCTGCCGGATCAGTACCGAGGAGGTTTCGATATGGATACGCTCGTGCTCGATCCCCATCAGGATGACCCACCAGGGAGAGTCCCACGTGATCGGGAGTTCGAGGGGCAGCGTCGTGATCAGCTCGTCCACGAGGGCCCGGACGGCGTCGCGGTAGAGTCTCGTGGCGTCGACGGAGGGCCAGTCGTAGTGGGTTTCGTCCAGGTCGTCCCAGCTCATCTCGTCGACACCGACGGCGAAGATCGACTCCAGTTTCGGGTCGATGCGACTGTCGACGATCTTCGCCAGGATCAGCTTGTTGACGAAGAAGACGGCGGTGTGACCGAAATAGAAGATGTGCGGATGGCGCAGAGGCTCGGGGCGGTGATAGAAGGCTTCGTCGTTTTCAAGAAGCGAGTAGAGCGATTCGAAGGTATCGAACGTGGTATGAAAGGAGTGACGGATCTCTTCACGTTTTATCTCGGGATCGCTGCCCCGGAGCGAAACGGGACGGAGGTGTTCGATCATGAGAGGACCTTTCTTTTTTTGCCTATTTTATCGAAACAGGCTAAAATCACGGCCGGAACACTTCCCGAAACTATTGGAAAGGTGCATGTGGAAGAGATACTCAACAATCTGACGACCTACGGATATATCATCCTGTTTCTCTATTCGCTCGGCGGCGGGTTTTTCGCCCTGGCGGCGGCGGGGGTGCTCGCCTCCATCGGGAAGATGGACCTTACCACCAGTATCGCCGTGGCGTTCGCGGCCAACTTCATCGGAGATCAGGCGCTGCTGCTTTTTACCCGGGCCAACCGGCACCAGATGATGGAGTACCTGAAAAAGCACCGGCGCAAGCTCGCCTACACCCACTTGCTGATGAAAAAGTACGGCACGTGGGTCATCTTTCTGCAGAAGTATATCTACGGAGTCAAGACGCTGGTGCCCATCGCCATCGGTCTGACCCGCTACGACGCCGTGAAATTCGGGGTGCTCAATCTCCTGGCGGCGGCGGTATGGGCCGTGGTCGTGGGAGGTACAAGCTATCTTGGCGGCAAGACAGTCCTCTCGATGCTCGACAAGGCGAAGGAGAATCCATGGATAATGCCGCTTATCGGAGTGCTGATCATCGTGGCGATCGCACTGATCATAGGACGGGCCGTGCGGAAATGATACTTTCCAATTATTAACATTTTCTATTTTATGTCGATTTTCTGAGATGAAAAAGAAGGGGAGTACCATGTTCAAAAATCTGAAAATCGGCCAGAAAATCTATATCCCTCTGATCCTCTCCATCGTTGTCGCGACAGTCATCATCGCGGTCAACTCTTTTGATTCGATCGAACATATCAAAGAGGACGTTTTCGCCAAGGAGAGGAGGGCGCTTTCGACCTATTTCTCCCAGAAATACGAAGCGAAACGGCAGATCGGCCTTACCAACGCCATCAACATCGCCAACAACCTCTACGTTATCCGGGCGCTGCGGGATGGGAACCGCTCTCTGGCGATCCGGGGTCTCTCCAAAATCGATAACGAATTCAAACAATATACCGATTTCAAAAATATCAAAATCCATGTCCATACCGCCGATCTGCACTCTTTCGTGCGTCTGTGGAAACCCGAAAAGTATGGAGACGATCTGAGCGGTTTCAGAAAGACGATCGTCGCCGTCAAGGAGCGAAAAGCGCCGCTGGCGGCCATCGAGATAGGAAGGGCCGGTCTGGTGCTCAGGGGTGTGGCGCCCGTTTTGGAAGATGGCCGCTATCTGGGAAGTGTAGAATTTATCCAGGGGCTCAACTCCATTTCGAAAACGGCGAAAAAGGACGGCATCGATATCGTCACCGTCATGGACAGGAAATTTTCCGATATCGCCACATTTCTCAAAACCCGGGAAACGTTGATGGGAAGGTATGCCGTCGTGACGAAAAAAGGGGCGTTCGACGAGGGTTTCGTAGCCGATCTGAAGGGTGTCGAAAGTCTCGAGCCGGTTTTCAGGACAGCGCATTATTTCGTCGTCTCTCTGCCGATCGAAGATTTCAGCGGCCAGACCGTCGGCTACGCTCTGATCGGCAAGCCTCTGAAAGTGATCGAAAGCGTCATCGACCATGCCGCCAACGCCCTGATCGTACAGCTCGTCGTCATGCTGATCGTCGATCTGATCATGCTGGCGATACTGATCGTCATCATCTCCAGGACGGTTGTCAAACCGATCGGAGAGTTGAATCGTCGTATCAAAGATCTGGCCCACGGCGAGGGTGATCTGACGCGGCGTATCGATGTGCACTCCAACGATGAAATCGGTGAGACGGCCCACGCCGTCAACGCCTTTATCGAAAAGGTGCAGGGGATCATCCAGAGCATGAAAACGTCGATGGAGAGGGCCGTACAGGTCTCCCGGGAGATCAAGAGAGATGCGGACGAGATCAAAAAGACGGTGGAGACGCAAAACCATCTGGTCGACGAGACGAAGATGCTGGCAGGCGATATCAAAGAGGATCTCAAGATCGCGGAGGAGTCGGTTTCGGATACGTCGAAAGATGTGGAACAGACCTACCATACCCTCGATCATATGCAAAAGACGCTGACACAGGTGGCCGCCAAAATCATCGAAGACGCCGGTGGTGCCAAAGAGGTGGCCCAAAACGTCACGTCGCTGGCCGATCAGACCAATCAGATCAAGGATGTCATCGCGATCATCAAAGAGATCGCCGACCAGACCAATCTGCTGGCCCTCAACGCGGCGATCGAAGCGGCCCGGGCGGGTGAACACGGTCGGGGCTTCGCCGTCGTCGCCGACGAGGTACGCAAACTGGCCGAGAGGACACAGAAGTCGCTGACGGAGATCGATGCGGCTGTCTCTGTCATCGTCCAGGGGGTCGTCCAGGCGCAGGACGAGATCAACACGATGGCGAACAACGCCGAGCTGGTGACCGAAACGACGGAACAGGTCGTTACCGAGACCGACAAGACGATGGCGTGGATACAGGAGACGATAGAACTATCACGAAAGGCGGTGAGGGAGACGCAGCAGATCGACAGGAATCTTGGAGATCTGGTGGTGAAAAACGAAGGTCTGAGCGAAGAGGCGAAGACGACCGAAGAGATGGCCCGCAAACTGGAAGGCATTTCACGGGAACTTCAGCGGGTGACGGAATCGCTCAAGAATGAAATGGACAAGTTCAGGGTTTGAGTGGTGAACGGTGAACGGTGAACGGTGAATGGTGAACAGTGAACGGGAATCGGGAATCGGGAATCGGGGGCCGGGCTCAGGCCCGGGGTTCGAACTTCAGGCAGACGGAGTTGATGCAGTAGCGCAGGCCGGTCGGCGGTGGGCCGTCTTCGAAGACGTGGCCCAGGTGGGCGTCGCATCGGGCGCAGG
>NZ_JAOZOZ010000093.1 GCF_029933015.1 Hydrogenimonas sp.
TCAACACTCAACACTCAACACTCAACACTCAACACTCAACACTCAACACTCAATTCTCAATTCTCAATTCTCAATTCTCAATTCTCAATTCTCAATTTCTCGATCAACCTTTCAAACGCTTTTCTGTCCACTTTCACCGCCTTGCCTTCGAAGATCGAGGCATAGAGGTTTTCCGCCATCTGGGCAGCCTCTTTTGACTCTGCGATGTAGGGCATCAGCCGCTGCAGCATCTGTGATTCGCTCCCTGCTGCGGGGATCTTTCGCTCTTTTCTCTTTCTCTTCCGATCCATCAGCCAAAGGGTCAGATACATCACCCCCATACCCAGCCCAAAAGCCGCCGCGAGATTCAGGTAGATCCAGACCATACTCTCCTCCCTCTTCTTTTGTGTCACTCCATTTCCGGAGGCCTTCTCACCCCGGGGCTTCCCACCCACGATTTCGACGGAAACCGGAGCGCTTCTGGATATCTCCGTCACACCTTTTTGGGGGTTGAAAAAGCGCAGCTCCATCGACGGGATCGTGAAGGACCGGTCCGCCACCAGGACGTACTTTTTGACCCATCTGCCTCGGTAGACACCTTGAAGATAGCGCTGTTCGATTTTCGGTTCCTCTTCGTAGACCGTCACACCCTCGATCCGCAGGGGAGGCAGATCGAAATCCTCTATATTTCCCTCCGCCTCCACACTTACCGTCAGTGTCACAGGCCGGCCGGCTTCGGCCCGTAAAGGTTCGACACGGGTTTCGATTTTGAAATTTCCTACGAGTTTGACGCCTTCGGGCAGAGGATCGACATGAAGTGTCACCGGTTTTGAAACCACCGAAAACCATTGAGGCCGCCGGACGACATACCCGAACGCATCCCGCATCTTCTTCGCCATGGCGATCTTCACTTCGGCGGGCCCGATCGTCAGATCACCGGCGATCTGGGGGAAAAAGAGAAAACGCTCTTCGATGACACGCTCCTCTTTTCGGCGATACTCCTTCCGGCCCACGATCCGTTTGACCCAGAAATTTTCGTACTTGATCGGAACGAAATCGACATTCATGACCGGTACGTCGATTTTCTGGACAAACCGCACCGTCACCTCCACGGGTTCTCCTACCCTGGCCTTCTCCTTTTCCGTCTCCAGAAAGAGACGAAAATCCCGATCCTCCCCTTTCGATCTCTCCTGCACTTCCAGAAGCAGAGGAGGTGTCCGCTCCTCTTTGCCATCGACGATCACATCGTATGAGGGGATCGTCACATTTTCCTCGGGTGTAAAGGTATAATACGCGACCCACTTGGTCACGCTCCGGTTCCCATCCAGCCGTTCCAGCCGCTGCATCCCTTCCCGTGTCACATTGTAGTCGCCGATCGTACGGATTTTCGGAAAGATGGCACTCTCTCCTTCCGCTTCGATGGAAAACTCGACCGATTCTCCCCTTCTGACAGGATTCTCGTCGACGACGAGTTTCACGCTTCCCGTCATTATGGAGAAGATACAAAAAAGAAGTATCGCCACTCTACCAGGCATCGACACGTTTTCCCTCCCTGGGCTTCGTCAGCGGATAGAGTTTCGCACGCATCGGCTGTTTCTGGATCAACCGCATCCACTTCTCCTCTTCCGACCGGCTCATCTGACGGTTTTTCATTCTGTTCTCCCTCGAACCCGGCTGGGTGCTCTTCTCTTTCGATGGAGCACCTTCTCCCTGGCCTTTGCTCTTTTGCCTCTTCTCTTCTCCCCCGCCTTTGCGCTCCTGCCTCTTTTTCCGCTCACGGGCTTCCAATGCCTTCAGCACCAGCTCCAGATTGTAGCGGACATCGGGGTCTTCATGAATCCTGAGAGCTTTGCGGTATAGCTCCACCGCCTTTTCCAGCTCCCCGAGCCTGACATGGCAGTTGGCCAGATTGTAGAGTTTCTCCCACTCGATGTAGGGATCGGAGGTCACGACATTCCCATAGGCCCAGCATGCACGCCTGTAGCGTCCGCTTTTGTAGTAGCTGTTTCCAAGATCGAGCCATGCCTCCGCCTTGTCCGAAGCCAGTGCCACTTTCTCGAACGCTTCGGAAGCTCTCTTGTACTCCCCTTTTTTGTAGGCTTCGACACCCTTTTCGATCGTGACAAAATCCAGCAGCCCCGCATATCCTTGCTGCGGAACCGTACTCAGTATCGCCATAAACGCCGCGAGAGCGGCTCTCTTTCCGATTCCGCCCCCCATCGAATAGAGTGCGAAAGGAAGAATCAACAGAGCCACGATCAGAGGATAGTAGAAGAGTTCGATCCTGTGATGCACGATCTTTTCGTAGGAGGTGGCATCTTTGGAGAGCTTCTCCAGAAACTCTCCGATGCGTCTTTCATCCTCCTGGGAGAGAGTCGCGGGCACGTAGATCCCTCCGGTCGCTTCGGCCAGCTTCGAGAGTGCTGTATTGGCCCGGCTCATGACGATCTCATCGGGTTTTCTCTTCGATACGACGTCGTCCAGAGGGACGGGTGCCCCCTTTTCGGAGGCGACCATCCAGACGATGACTCGCAGACCGTAACGCTTGGCCAGCCCCACCAGCGTCTCCATATCCTGCTCTTCCCCTCCGTCCGTCACGATCATCAGGGTTCGATGATCACTCTTTTTCAAAACCTTCGCCGCCCCTTCTATCGCGGCCGACAGATCGGTCCCTTCGGCGGTGATCGTTTCTGGCCGGAGCCTTCGAAGCAGAAAGACGAGACTCTCACGATCGGTCGTCAGAGGTGCGACGATGAAAGATGCGGAAGTGAATCCGATCATTCCGATCCGACCGACATGCAGGGTCGGAACGATCTCTTCGAGTTTCTGCTTCGCGAACGCCAGACGGTTCGGGTAGAAATCGGAAGCCCTCATCGAACGCGACAGATCCAGCGCGACGACCAGGTCGACCCCTCTGCTTTGTACCCGCTCCTCTCCCTGTTCGATGACGGGCCTCGCCAAAGCGATCGTCATGAAGAAAAAAGCGGCGAAGATCAGGGTGTTGTGCCCCGTCCGTCCCAGGGCATCCCCGCTGATTCGAAGCCGATCGAGGGTTTGGGCACTGAAAACCCTCTCCACCACATCCTTGTTGGTTGTGATCAGATAGATCAGAAGCCCCGCCGGCAGTAGCATCATATAGATGAATTCGGGATAGAGAAAGGTCATCCTACGCCACCTCGCTGCGATTGAGAAAAAAGAGGTAAAAGAGCAGCGACATCGCCGCGACGAAGAGCGGATAGCTGTAGAGGTAGGTCGTCTCGGTGACAGGCTGCTGTTTCACTTCGGAGGGTTCGAGCCGATCGATTTCGGCATAGACCTTTTCGAGCGTTTTCGGATCGGAAGCGGAAAAGAACCTCCCGCCGGTGGCATCCGCCAGAGATTTCAGCAGAACCGGATCGTAATCGTGGGATCGGCCGATACCGATCGTATAGAGTCGGATACCATACTGTTTCAGAAGTTTTCTGGCCACCTGCAGAGGGATCTTCCCCGCCGTGTTTCGTCCATCCGTCAGAAGAACGGCCACCTTCGTCTTGGCGTCCGAATCTTTCAGCAGACGCGCCGCCATCGCCAGTGCGTCGTAGATCGCCGTCTTTTCGCCAGCCATTCCCACTTCGAGATAGGGCACCATGGCCGCGACCAGTTCATGATCGAACGTGACCGGCGAGGCGATATAGGCATACTCCCCGAAGACGATCAGTCCCAGACGATCGTTTTTCCGTTTTTCGATAAAGTTTTTCAGAACCTTTTTGAGGGTTTCGAACTTGTTTTCGCTCTCTATCAGGGAAAACCCTTCATCCATGGAGCGGCTGGCATCCACGATCAGAACCATGTCCCGTCCCATGGCGGTGGAAGGCGTGAACTCTTTCGTCATCACCGGAGACGCCAGTGCCAGAATCAATCCGCTCCACGCCATCCATTTGAAAGCCTGAAGCAGCGACGTGCTTTTCGCATGCCGGACGATATTGTCGATATGGGGAAAATAGAGAAGCTCCAGCCTGAGCGGACATTTTCGCTCGCAGAAAAGAAAGAGTAGAAAAAGCGTCAAAACCCACGGATACTCAAAGTGCATCGTGTGACATCTCGATAAAAAGTTTCATGAACCTTTTGACCTCCTCGTCCAAAGGAGGCACCTCTTTTTTGTACTTGTAACGCTCCAGCTTCGGTATCAACTGCTCCAGAATCTCCTGCCTTCGTTTGTCTTCCGCCAGAAGTCTTCCATATTTCGTCATCAGATAGGCCGCCTTCTTGGGCTGATCGAAATCGATCGCATCCAGCTGTTTGAGCCACTGGATCCGCGGATCTGCCTTGCGATGTTTTACCCACCATTTCCACAGAAAATAGACCAGGACTCCCGCCACGAGAAGAACCACCGTCACCAGACCGAAAAAGAGATAGATCGATATGTCCGGAATCGGAAGAAGCGGTTTGATATCGCGTATCGGAAGCTCCTGAGGATTCATACTCTCCCTCCAAAGAGTCTGACAAGTTTTCCGAAGGGATCTTCATCCGTATAGACCTTGACGAAGCGGATGCGATGTTTGTGGAGATGGTGATAGAGTCTCTTGTCGCTGGCTATAATCTGGGCTCTGTATTTCGCCACGCTGCGCTCACCGAAATGGGTCTGTAGTGTCGCACCCGTCTCGGGATCCACCAGATGTACCTGCCCCAGAGGGCTGGGATGCTCCTCAAACCGATCACGCACGATCACGGCGATCACTTCGTGGCGCTTGCTGAGCAGTGCAAGATCCACCTCGGAGAGAAAATCTCCCACGACAAAAAGCACACTTCTGCGTTTGATGCGGCGAAAAAGACGGCGAAGTCCCTCTTCGTAATCGACTTTCCGTCCCAACACGGAGAGCGAATCCACCGATTCAACGAAACGGTTGATACCGAAGATCCGTTTGGTCGGACGATCCACCTTTTCACCGCCTTCCGTCAAGACAACCCCGGTGAAGAGATCTCCGTTTTTTACGGCCGAATACCCAAGAATGGCCGCGATCTCGGCGACAACCTCCTGCTTGATACGATGGGTACCGAAAAAGAGACTGCCTCCCATCATACAGGCGGCGACGACACTCAGTTCTCTCTCTTCATGGAAAAGCTTGACATAGGGCTTTTGCAGTTTTGCCGTGATGGTCCAGTCGATCTTCCGGATATCGTCTCCCACCTGATATTCGCGAAGTTCGCTGAAATCGTACCCCTCTCCATGAAACAGGGAGGGGTTGTTGCCGATCATCTCCGAAAAGACCTGCCGTCTGGTCTTGATCAGCAGTGTCCTGAGCCGTTTTTTCACCGAAAACCTTTAGGGTATCGCCACGGTCTCGAGTACTTTGTCGATCACGAGATCGGCACTCACCTCTTCCGCTTCCGCTTCGTAACTCAATATGATCCGGTGACGCAGCACCTCTTTGGCCACATAGGCGATATCCACAGGAGAAACAAAATCCTTTCCCCTCAGATAGGCCTGGGCGCGGCTCGCCTTGTACAGATCGATGGACGCCCGTGGACTGGCACCGTACATGATCCACTTTTCTATACTCTCCAATCCATACTTTTTCGGCTCTCTTGTCGCAAAAACCAGATCGATGATATATCTCTCCACCTCTTCGTCGATGTGGATAGCCTTCACCTCTTCCTTCATCGTGAAGATATCCTCTTTGGAGGCAACTTCCTGGACATCTCCCAGGGCATTGTTCGCGACACGCCTGGCAATCTCCAGCTCCTCTTCAGGCGTGTTGTATCCGACAACGAGTTTCATCATGAAACGGTCGAGCTGTGCTTCGGGAAGATTGTAGGCACCCTCCTGCTCCACGGGATTCTGTGTCGCCATGACCAGAAACGGAGGGTCGATCTTGAAACTCTCCTCACCGATGGTCACCTGACGCTCCTGCATCACCTCCAGAAGTGCCGACTGGACCTTGGCCGGCGCGCGGTTGATCTCGTCGGCAAGCAGCAGATTGGTAAAAACCGGGCCGTGTTTGATCCTGAACGTGTTGTTCTTCGGATCGTAAATCTCTGCACCGATAATGTCGCTGGGCAGAAGGTCGGGGGTGAACTGAACCCTTTTGAATTGGAGCCCCAGCGCTTTGGAAAGGGCATTGACCGTCGTCGTCTTGGCAAGACCCGGCACACCTTCCAGAAGGATATGCCCGTCACAAGCCAGACCTATAAGAAGACCGTCGATCATCTTGTCCTGACCGACAACGACCTTTTTTATCTCTTTTCGTATCCTGTCGATAGTCATTCCCATACCCGCTCCATGAAATAGTATGGGAGATTGTATCGATAAATAGCTTGCAAATCTGTATAATCACACGTTTAGTACAGAATTGAGTGCTGAGTGCTGAGTGCTGAGTGCTGAGTGCTGAGTGCTGAGTGCTGAGT
>NZ_JAOZOZ010000094.1 GCF_029933015.1 Hydrogenimonas sp.
AATGACCGCTGCGCGAAGCGCAGCATGCTATAATTCCACTGAAAATTTCTGACAAAAGGAGGTTCAAATGGCCGAAAACAGACCCAAACGACAGAAACAGGTGGTTCTTTTCACCTCGCCGGGGTGTGTCTGGTGTACCCGCGCCAAGACCTTCTTCAAGAAAAACGACATCAGATTCAAGACGATCGACATCAGTACCAACAAACAGGCTGCCAAAGACTGCGAACGCCACGGATGCCGCGGGGTGCCGGTGGTGCTGATCGGCAGCCAGTGGATCTGCGGATTCGACGAACCGAAAATCAAGAAAGCATTGGACCTTACATGATCACATTCACCGACCTTCTTCTGAAACTTCAGACTTTCTGGGCCCGTCAGGGATGCAACATCGTCCAGCCCTACGACATTCCCGCCGGTGCCGGGACGTTCCATCCGGCCACGCTGCTTCGCAGCCTCGACTCCAGGCCCTGGGCGGCGGCCTACGTGGCCCCTTCGCGCCGGCCCACCGACGGCCGTTACGGCGAAAACCCCAACCGTCTGGGAGCCTACTACCAGTTTCAGGTGCTGATCAAGCCAAGCCCCGACGATATCCAGGACCTCTACCTCAAAAGTCTCGAATATCTGGGACTCGACCTCTCCAGACACGACATCCGCTTCGTCGAGGACAACTGGGAGTCGCCGACCCTGGGCGCCTGGGGACTGGGCTGGGAAGTGTGGCTTGATGGCATGGAAGTGACGCAGTTTACCTACTTCCAGCAGGTCGGCGGCATCACCTGCGACCCGGTCGCCGCGGAAATTACCTACGGTACCGAGAGGCTGGCGATGTACCTGCAGGGGGTCGAGAGTGTCTTCGACATCGTCTGGAACGAGAAAGACGGCGAAGTGACCACCTACGCCGACGTCCACAAGGAGAGCGAGTACGAATTCAGCCGATACAACTTCGAAGTGGCCGACGTGCAGATGCTTTTCCGCCATTTCGACGACGCGGCCGCCGAGTGCCGCCGCTGTCTGGATGCCGGCCTGCCGCTGCCGGCGTATGACCAGTGTATGATCGCCTCGCATCTTTTCAACACCCTCGACGCCAGAAAAGCGATCTCGGTGACCGAACGTGCCAACTACATTCTGAAAATCCGCGATCTCGCCAAAGGGTGCGCCGAACTCTACAAGGCCCAGGAGAGCGAGCGGGAGGCCCGGGT
The DNA here is from genome assembly GCF_029933015.1 of Hydrogenimonas sp. Taxonomy (GTDB): domain Bacteria; phylum Campylobacterota; class Campylobacteria; order Campylobacterales; family Hydrogenimonadaceae; genus Hydrogenimonas. The sequence goes on from NZ_JAOZOZ010000094.1 coordinate 1,194, forward strand.
GCGAGGAGAGCTCGTGACGGCTGCCGGTGAAGCGTGATCGGAGAGGGAGATAATGCGCGTCGGTGAGATTCTCGAGCTGCTGGATGGCATCAGCCCTTTCGAGCTGCAGGAGTCCTGGGACAACAGCGGCCTGCTGCTGGGGGAAGAGAGCCGTGAGGTATCCCGGATCGTACTGAGTGTCGACATCGACGAAAGGATGATCGACGAAGCGGAGGAGGGAACGCTCTTCGTGCTTCACCACCCCCTGATCTTTTCGGGACTCAAACGGCTTTTGTGGAACGAATATCCCGCCAATCTGCTTCGGAAGATGATTCTCAAAAACCACTCTCTCGTGGCGATGCACACCAATTTCGACCAGACCCATCTCAACCGCTACGTTTTCGAAGAGGTTCTGGGGTTCGATGTCGCCTATTGCGAGGGATTCGTCTGCATGACGGAAGGAGATTGGGAAAGCGGTGCGCTTTTGAAGAGAATCAAGGAGAAACTGGGCCTGGAGAGGATGCGGATCGTGGGAAACAGGGAACGCATCCGCAGCGTGGCGATGACGACGGGCGCGGGCGCGAGCCTGATGGACGATATCGACGCCGATCTCTTTCTGACCGGAGACATCAAGTTCCACGACGGGATGAAAGCCCTCTCGAAGGGGCTCATGATGGCCGATATCGGCCATTTCGAGAGTGAAAAGTTTTTCGCCGAGGCGCTGGCGCCCCATTTGAAAAATTTGCCGATTCCGGTTATAATTGCGCAATCAATCAACCCCTTCACCTACATCTGATAAGGAAACACAATCCATGAACAAGCATCTTGAAGAGCTTATAGAACTGTCCAAAATCGACCAGGCTATCGACGCATTCGAGCCCAGAATCGCCGAAGCGCGCGCCAAACTGGCCGAAGTCGAAGAGCAGGAGAGTGCCGTCGAGCGGGAGATTCTCGAGCTCGAAGAGGATATCCGGGATGCCGAACTCAAAAAAGCGAAGAACGACCTGCATATCCAGGAGCTGACGGAGAAGCTGGAGGCGAACAAGAAGAAAAGTGCCGAAGCGAAGACCGAAAAGGAGATCAAGGCGCTCCAGCTCGAAGAGGAGATCGCCAGAGAGCAGCTCGACTTCGCCAACGAGGAGATCGGACGGCTCGAAAACCTGATCGAGACCCGCAAAGCCGAGATCGAAACCAAAAAAGCGGAGCTCGAAGCTCTCAAAGAGAAGAGCGCGATGCTCAAGGAAGAGGTCGAAAAGGAGCTCGCCGAGATCGAAGCGCAGAAGCAGGAGCTCTTCAGGCAGAAGCAGGAGCTGGTCTCCAAAATGAGCCAGAAAATCCTCGCTTTCTACGACAAGATCCGCCGATGGGCGAAAAACACCGCCGTCGTACCGGTCCGTAAGCAGGCCTGCATGGGCTGCTTCATGAAGATCAACGACAAAACCTACGCCGAAGTGATCAAAGGGGAGGAGATCACGACCTGTCCCCACTGCGGACGGATCCTCTACCTCGAAACGCAGAAAGAAGAAGAGACCGCTGAATAACACGTTTTTCACGCTCCTCTACACCGCCGCGGTGGGAGGGGCCTACCTCCTTTCGCTGCCGCTTCTCATCCTCTTTACATTCAAAAAAAAGTACCGTGAATCGATACCGGCCCGTTTCTTTCTTCGGCACAATCCGCCGCTGCCGGGGGGAAAGATATGGTTCCACGCCTGCAGTTTCGGCGAAACCCGGGCCCTGAAACCCCTGATCGAGGCTTTCTCACCCGATGCCGTGGCCCTGACCACGACGACCCAGACCGGATTTTCGGAGGCCAGAAAGCTCGCCGAAACGGTGCGCTATCTGCCTTTCGAGCCGCTGCTGTGGTTCTGGATCGGGTCCCAGAAGGTTCTGGTCGTGATGGAGGCGGAGCTTTGGTATCTGCTCTTTTTTCTGGCCGGACGCCGCGGCGCGAAGACGATGCTGATCAACGCCAGGATTTCCGACAGATCCTACGAAAGCTACCGGCGTTTCGGCTGGCTCTACCGCAGGATCTTTTCCATGATCGACGAAGTCTACGCCCAGAGCGAGACCGACAGGAAGAGGCTCGAAGAGCTCGGCGCGAAAAACGTGCAGGTGACGGGAAACATCAAACTCGCCCGGCTGCCGGAGGCGACGAAACGGTACGAAAAGCCCGAAGGGATCGTCGTCACGGCGGCCAGTACCCACGAGGGGGAGGAAGAGGGGATCGTCCGGGCTTTCGTCGCGTGGCGTGCGAACCGTCCCGATGCGAAACTGCTGGTGGTCCCGCGCCATCCGGAGCGTTTCGGCAAAGTGGCCGGGATGCTGGAAAGGATGGCGAAAGAGGAGGGTCTGACGTTTGCCAGATGGAGCGAAACGCACTCCCTGGATGCCGATATCGTTCTGATCGATGCGATGGGCGAGCTGATCAACTTCTACGCCGTCAGCGACATCGTGGTCCTCGGCGGCGCTTTCGTGCCGGTGGGCGGACACAATCCCGCGGAGGTGCTGCCCTTCGGATGCCGGCTCATCAGCGGGCCGGAAATCTTCAACCAGAAAGCGATGTTTTCCGCGGTGGAGGGTGCGATCTTTTCCGATCTTTCCGGATTGGAGAAGGCGCTGGAAAAGGCTGTGACGGCAGAACCGCTCTCTTTGAGAGAGCCGGTTTCGCTCGAGCCCATACTCGAAGGGATACGCGATGTGGTATGACCAGACAGAAGGATACATCGACCTCTATATCAATGCCCGGCCCGCCAGCGGCCGGAACGAAATCGTCGGAATTTTCGACGATACGCTGAAGATCAAGGTAAAGGCGCCGGCCGTGGAGGGAGCCGCCAACAGGGAGTTGGTGAGATTTCTTTCCAAGATGTTCAAAATACCCAAAAGCGAGATCCTTTTCGTATCGGGAGAGACATCCAAGCGCAAAAGGATCCGTCTGCCCAAGAGTGAAAAACTGATGCGGTTCATCGAGGAGATGGAAGCGTGAACACCGTTTTGCTGATCGAGGACGATCTCTTCTACCGCCGACAGATGGTACGCGCGCTGAAGGGGCGTTTTCCCGATATGGCTATTTCTACGGCCGAGACGGCCGAAGAGGCCGAGAGGATGCGTGCCGAGCGCTCCTTCGACCTGATCGTCGCGGATCTGACGCTTCCCGACAGCGATGGCGGGCATGTCGAAGCGCTCGTGGAGGCGGGCGAGCGGGTCATCGTCGTGACGAGCCACGGCGACGACGCCTTCAAAAAAGAGATGAGTCGGCTCGATATCGTCGACTATATCATCAAGTCGAAAGAGAGCCGCTTCGAATATCTTCTGAAGCTGATCGGCAGGCTGATGAACAACCGGGACAAAACCGTTCTCGTCGCCGAGGACGCCGTGACGGTGCGCAATCTCTTCCGAAGGCTTCTGGGAGTGCAGAATCTCAACGTGCTCACCGCAGCCGACGGAAAAGAGGCGCTGGAGATTTTGGAAAGAGAGGATGTCGATCTCGTATTGAGCGACTACAACATGCCCGATGTCGACGGTCTGGAGCTGCTCAGGGAGATCCGAAAAAGCCGTTCGATGCTCGATCTTCCTTTCATCGCGATCTCTTCGGACAAAGAAGGGGAGACGGTGGCGACGTTTCTGAAACGGGGAGCGAACGACTATCTGAAAAAACCTTTCGGCAAAGAGGAGCTGCTCTGCAGGATCAACAATACCCTCGATACCCTCGACATGCTCTCCAAGATCCGAAGGCACGCCGTCACCGACGCTCTGACCGGGCTTTACAACCGGCACTATTTCTACGAGATCGCACCGGAAATGCTGGCACATGCCGCGAATACCGAAAGAGAGCCGCTCTCTGTCGCGATCATCGATATCGACAGATTCAAGCGGATCAACGACCGGTATGGCCATCTCTTCGGCGACAGGGTGCTGCGGACGATCGCGAAGCTTCTGGCCAGAGGGTTGCGCCAATCCGATATACTGGTGCGATTCGGAGGGGAGGAGTTTCTGGTGATGATGCCGAACACCGATGAAAAGAGAGCCTTCGTGGCGATGGAAAAACTCAGAAGTCTCGTGGAGAACATGGCGATCCCGCTCAACCGCGGCGAACAGGTGCATGTGACCATCTCCGCGGGGATTTCGGAAGCCGGGAGCGAAGCGACGCTCGACGGCGTGATCAAAACGGCCGACGATGCGCTCTACCGAGCCAAAGCGTCGGGACGCAACCGCGTCGAAATGTATACCAACAGGAAGTGACAATGGAAAAAGAGAAAGCGTACAAACTGCTGGCGGTCCAGATGGGACTGTCGAACTCCAAGGCCAAAGAGCTGATCGACAGAGGCGTCGTCTACGTGGGCAACAAGAAGGTGGCGATAGCCCGGGGGGAACTTCCGGTCGATACGAAATTTCGCGTATTGAAGCTCCACAGCGTCGATATTCTTTATGAAAACGACGAAGTGGCGGCGCTGAACAAGCCGGCCTTTCTGACCAGCGACGAGGCGGCCAGGGAGATACCGGGGGGCAGACTGCTCCACCGGCTCGACCGTGAAACCAGCGGGGTATTGCTGGTGGCCAAGACCAAGGCTTTCGAAAAGAAAGCCCTGGAAGCCTTCAAGGCCCGTGCCGTCTACAAAGTCTACACCTGCTGGGTCGAGGGAATCGTCAGCGAACCGATGACGATCGAAAAGCCCCTCAAGACGATCAAGCAGAACGGCCACGCCTACAGCAAGGTCGACCGCAAGGGCAAGGAGGCGATCACCCACATCGAACCGATCATGATTTCGGGCAAGCGCACCAAGCTGCGCGTCATCATCGAAACGGGCCGCACCCACCAGATCCGGGTCCATCTAAAAAGCGTCGGCCATCCGATCATCGGCGACCGGCAGTACGGCGTCACCAGCGCCCAGACCAACCGGATGCTGCTGCATGCGCTGGAGATGAAGCTGCTGGGCTACGATTTCCGCGCACCCGAACCCAAAGGATTCGACGTTCTGGCGGGAGGGTGATGGAAAAGTCATTGGACATTTCGCCACTCCCCATGACCAATAACCAATATACCAGTGACCGATTTTCCGCATTGCGGAAAATCTTATATTTAATTAAAATTAAAGTCTTTATAAG
>NZ_JAOZOZ010000095.1:0-1223 GCF_029933015.1 Hydrogenimonas sp.
AAAATAGGGCCAGAGGTCCACGAAATCGGTGCCTCTGAAAAAGATGCTTTCAGCCCCTTCGATGTAGTAGCGAAGGGGTGAGAGGAGCGAGAGTTTCTGCAAAACCGGGTGCATCGCGTAAATCGGCGTCCAGGCGCCGCTTAGGAATATGAGCGGCATCATGATGATGATAGAAAGCTGCGCCACCTGCATTACGTCTTTGGAGACGGCGGCGACGAAAAGCCCGATGCCCGCGCTCGAAAAGGAGTAGAAAAAGGTCAGCAGCACGAACGCCCAGAACGAGCCGTTGATCGGCACGTCGAAAGCGCCCACGAGCACCCATCCGACCGCGATGACGGTGCCGATCATGACGATGAAGACCTGCGAGAGGCTTTTGGCCAGAATCGTGATCTTGGGGCTGACGGGCATCAGCAGCATGATGTCCCAGGTGCCGTCCTCTTTCTCTTTGACGAAGACCACCGCACCGAGGATCACCACCAGCAGCGTGATGACCGAAAGCATCTCCGCCAGCGCCATGAACTGGTGGGTATCGGCGTTTTGGTTGAAGAGTTTGTGGGTTTTGATCTGCAGAGGCATGGCAAGATCGGTGAAATCGAGAACGATGTTTTGCAGGTAGATCAGCGTGATGAGGCTTTGCGAAGCGACGGTGGCGTCGAGAAGCACATTAAGCTGCGCGCTTCGGCCCTTTCGGTAATCGACGGCGAAGTCGCGATCGAAGACGAGGCCGACCGTGATCTCCTTGTTGAAGATGGCGTCACTCAGCGCCTTTTGCGACAGGAAGGCTTTGGGCGGTTTGAATTCGGGCGCGTGAAGCCTGGAGAGAATCTTCTGGCTGATGCCGCCTCCCGTCTTGTCCACATAGCCGACCGCCACGTTTCGGGGCTTCATCTCGATCCCTTGGCCGGCGATATAGACATCGACCGTAAAGGAGTAGAGCACCACCAGCACCAGCATCACCGAGCGCAGAAAGATCAGAAGCTCTTTGCCGAATGTCATGAGAAACGGGCGCATTATCGCATCTCCTTTTTAAGCCACCATGTGCCTGCCGCGAAATAGAAGAGGAAAAACCCCACAAGAATCCCCAGGTACAAAACGATCTTTTCCGAGGCCAGCCCCTGCCCGATCAGAAAGGTGTCGTAGAGGATATGGTTGTAGTACATCACCGGAAAGAGGTGCGCTTCGATATACGATTCGCCCTGCATCGAGGAGATGGGCATCAGAAT
>NZ_JAOZOZ010000095.1:1323-6241 GCF_029933015.1 Hydrogenimonas sp.
ATCAGCCCGATCAGCCCCGGCACGATGGCGTCTTCGTCGCGCATCGCCTGGTTGAAGAGGGTGCGTTGATTGAGCGTGATCATTCCCGCGGGCTTCATGCCCATCCGCGCCGCAACTTCGCTCGCGGCATCGAGGATCGTGCCCTGAATGTAGCCTTCGATGGTCGTCGCGCGGGTGGGAAACGATCCGTCGACGAAGACGCCGATTTCGCTCTTTTGGCCGTGAAGCAGGCGTTTTTCAAACGAGGAGGGGATGATGATAAGCGCGTCGGTTTTGGCCTGTTTGATGCTTCGAAGCGCCTCTTTTTCGGAAATCTGCACGACGGAGGGGTTGTAGTATCTGGAGTGTTCGAATTTGGCGACCAGCTCTTTGGAGTATTTGCTCTGGTCGTTGTCGATGATCATGACCCTGGCGTGCGTCACCTCCATTCGGATGCCGTAGCCGAACAGAACTATGATCATCACCGGCAGCAGATAGACCATGACGATCATGCGCGAGCGGTACAGATCGACGAACTCCTTGAGCGCGAAGGCCCGGATTGTTCTTGCTTTCATACGTTCTCCCTGTAGTAGCTCAGGAATATCTCTTCGAAACTTTTCGCGTCCGGATGGGACTTGTAGAGGTTTTCGACCGTGTCGTCGGCGATCTTTTTGCCCCGTTTGAGCAGCACGACCCGGTCGCAGTACTCCGCTTCGCTCATGTAGTGGGTGGTGATGAGGATCGAGATGCCCCACTTTTGCTTCAGGAGTCTTAGCATCTCCCAAAACTGCGCCCTGGCGATCGCGTCGACCCCGGAGGTGGGCTCGTCCAGAAAGAGCACCACCGGCTCGTGAAGCAGCGCCGCCGCGACGGAGAAGCGCTGGTTGACGCCAAGGGGCAGGGAGGCGGGAAAGTCGTCCATATACTCCGCAAAACCCAGCTCCTCGGCATAGCGGCCGATGCGCCGGATCGCCTCGATCGGCGGGATGCGGTGCATGTTGGCGAAATACAAAAGGTTTTCTCTCACCGTCATCTCTTTGTAGAGCGCGAAATGCTGGCTGACGTATCCGATTTTCGCCTTGAGCGTCTGGCGGTCTTTGCCGCTTCGGATGGGTTTGCCCAGCAGCGACAGCTCCCCCTCGTCGATGGGGTAGAGCCCCAGCAGCATCTTGATGAAGGTGGTCTTGCCCGCGCCGTTGGCGCCCAGAAGCCCCAGGATCTCGCCGCGTCTTAACTGCATGTCGACATGATCGTCGGCGACGAACGAACCGAAGCGCTTGGTCAGCCCTTTGGCTTCCATCACAATTTCGGGCAGATCCGTCCCGTCGCTGCGCGCCGCAATCTCGATTTTGGGCAGCAGTTTTTGGCTTTTGAGCGCGTTGACGAAAAAGATATCCTCCAAAGAGGGTGTGGTGTGCGGCGCGTCGAGGGGCTTTAAAGAGAAGCTTTTTCCATGAATCGTCAGGCACGATTCGCATGGGCTCTTTTCGTAGACGTAGGGCTCGATCTCGTGCACGAGCTCTTCGAGTTTTCCTTTGGCAATGATCTTCGAATCATCAAAAAGCAGCACCTTGTCCATGCGCGCGGCTTCCTGCATGTAGGCGGTGCTCACCAGCGCGATGGTGCCCTCTTCTTTGCGGATGTTGTCGAGAATCTCCCACAGCTCCAGACGGCTCAGCGGATCGACGCCGGTGGTCGGTTCGTCGAGGATGAGAAGTTTGGGGCGGTGCAGCAGGGTGCAGATGAGCGAGAGTTTCTGCATCATGCCGCCGCTCAGCTTGCCCGCTTCACGGTCTACAAAATCGCTGAGCCCCGCCATATGCAAAAGTCTTTCGCGGTAGGCGTAAAAGGCATCGTCCTGTTTGACGTCGCGAATGTCGGCGAAAAACTGCAGATGCTCGCCGACGGTAAGATCGTCGTAGAGCACCAGGCCGATCCCCTGGGGCATCAGCCCGATCTCGGCCTTGATCCGCTCGGCCTCTTTGGGGGAACGGTAGGCCACGCCGTCGTAGACGATCTCGCCTTCGAAGCGGATGACGCCGGCGATGGCGTGCATCAGGGAGCTTTTTCCCGTGCCGTCGGCCCCGATGAAACCGATGATCTCTCCCCGCTCTGCCTGCAAAGAGGCGTTTTGGATGCCGACGCGTTTTTTGTAGCGTACAGTGACGTCGCGCACTTCAAGCATCGCCATGCCCGTCTCCTTTTTCTCTCAAAATCAGCGCCGCAAACGCCGCCCAGGCGAGCCCGACACCCCATCCGGCCAGCACGTCGCTTGCCCAGTGAACCTGCAGATAGATGCGCGACGCGCCGACAAGCAGCGGCCAGCCAAAAAGGCCCGAAACGAAAAGCGGCCGCAGGCGGGGTGCCATGCGATGGTAAAAAACGGCGAACAGCGACACGGCCAACGCCGCCGAAACCGCCGCATGCCACGAGGGAAAGGCGTAGCCGCCCGCCTCCATCAGCGGCGCCGGGGGCCTGGCGCGCCCGACGAGCTCCTTGATCGTCGAAGCGAGCGCCGCCGCGCCGAAAACCGATACGAGAACCACGAGGATGGCGCGTAACCTTTTTCGCAGATAGAGGGATACCGCGACCGCCGCCAAAAGGAGCAGGGTCGCGAAGAGTCCCCCCGCATGCGTCAAAATCGCCATCGCCCGATCCAGCACCGGCGTCCGCCACTGCGCGACCACGGCCGGCACGGCCTGGTCGATGCGGTTTGGCTCCTGCGAAAACACCAGCGTTCCGACCGCGATCAGAAGCAGACCGGCCGCCGCCATCCGGACGAACGCTTTGGAATCCGGTTCAAAAATCCCCACGGCGAAACTCCCGGACCAAAAACAGAAGAAGCGTCAGGGCCGTTCCGCCCAGCGCGAGGTTCAGCGCCGCACCCATTCCGAGGTGCTCCCACACGAACCCCGAAACGAGCGCGCCGAGCGCGCCGAAAAGCGCCACGCCGGCGTAGAAGATGCCGTAGACCGAACCGCGGTTGTCGGCGCGCTTGGCGATCATCGCCCGGTTGGCGTTGAGGGAGGCGACGGTAAAGAGGCCCAAAAAGGCGAACCCCGCCCAGGTGAACACCGGATGGTGCACAAAGAGGCACGCCTGCGCGATCACGCCGAAGAGGTAGGCCGCCGCCATCACGCGCCCCATCCCGTAGCGGTCCACCCAGAGGCCGAAAAGGTAGCTGGTGAGCGTCTGGGTGGCCGTGGAGACCACGAACAGCAGCGGCACCAGCGCCGTCGCGATGCCCACCCCTTTGGCCTGCATCGTGAAAAAGGCCTCGTTGAACATGAAGAGCAGAAAGAGAAAGTAGAAAGCCAGCGACTTTACCGCCGCCCGATCCCTGGCGCTGAGCGTGAACTTTTGGCCCGTTTTTTGGGGTTTTGGGATATCCCTGACGAAAAAAGCGACCAGAAGCAGCCCCAGAAGTCCGGGTACGAGAGTGGCGAAAAAGATACCCCGCATCACCTCTTCGCTCTGTCCGAACCACCACAGCAGCGCAAAAAGCAGCAGCGTGCCGCCAAGCTCGCCGCCGATGTCCAGCGTCTTGTGGAACCCGAAGGTGCGGCCCGAACCCTTTTTGGGGCTGTAGTGGGCGATCATCAGGTCTTTGGGCGCCGAGCGCAGCCCTTTGCCAAGCCGCTCGAGCGCCTTGAGCGCCGCCACGCTTTTGTAGCCGTGGGTGAAGCCGATGAGAGGCTTGGAGAGCGCCGAGAGTGCGTAACCGCCCACCACCAGGGGCTTGACGATGCCGTAGCGGTCGGAGACGTAGCCCGACACCAGCCGCAGGGCGTAGGAGACGAAGGTGGCGACCGCCACGACGACACCCAGCTTGTCGACCCCTTCGTGCAGCACCGAGACGACGAAGATGGGGAGGATGGGGTTGACCATCGCCGAAGCCATGTCGGTGAAGAAGCTCACCCACCCCAGCATCACGACGTTGCGGTCGATCCCTTTCATACCGCGACGCTCAGAGCACCGGAATTTCGTCGAGAGAGTCGGGCAGCCCCTTGCCGTCGAGCGAGACGACGCCGATGGCGGGGATGCCGAGCTTGAGCAGCGGATCGGGCTTGAGGGGTTTGAGGTGCACCGCAAACACCCGCTGGATCCGGTCGCTGCGCACGCTCACCTCCTTGGGGGTGAACTCCGCCTTCTGGGCGATGCGCACGACTCTCGCCGGAATCGGTCTGTCGGGCCAGGCGTCGAGGAAGATGACCGCCTTGTCGCCCAGTTTGATCTTTCCGTTTTTAATCGTGTCGACGAAGATCTTCAGGTAGAGCGACTCGGGCGAGACCAGCGTCGCTACCGGCATGCCCGCACCCACGACCTCTCCGACGTTGGCGATCTTTTCGACGGTAAAGCCCTCGATCGGGCTGTGCAGCGTCAGCTCCGCGATCATCGCCTCGACCTGATCTTTCGAAGCTTCCAAAGCGGCGATCCCCTCTTTGAGCGCTTCGATCCCCCGCCGCATCGCCTCCAGCGACTTTTGCGCCGCTTCGGCGTCTGCCAGATCGCTTTTGGCGATCGCGACAGCCTGCTCGAGCTGGCGTTTTTTGTCCAAAAGCCCTTGGAGCGTGTGGCGGTCGACATCGTGTTTGAGCGTGATCTCTTCGAGCTTGTGCTTTTCGATCAGCTTTTGCTCAAAAAGCTTTTTGGTGCGCTTCAGATCGCGCCGATCCTGCGCGAGGAGCGATTTTTGGGAGGCGATGGCGCTTAGAAGCTCCGTCAGCTGGCTCTGTCTGGTTTTCAGCGCCGCTTTGGCTTTTTGAAGCATCTGCGGCACTTTGGTCTCGTTGATACCCAGCTCGATCTCTTTGGCCGCAAGCTCACTGCGCCGGGCCGCGATCTGGCGTTCGAGGCTTTTCTTTTGCGCTTCGAATTCGCGGCTGGCGAGCCTTGCGACCACCATCCCCTTTTTGACGGCAACGCCGTCGTCGACGAA
>NZ_JAOZOZ010000017.1 GCF_029933015.1 Hydrogenimonas sp.
AAAAAGCGTCGGATCGACATAAACCCCGTCGATCAGGACGGAAAAATGCAGATGCGGGCCCGTCACCCGGCCGGTCTTTCCCACCAGGCCGATCCTCTGACCTTTGCGAACCCGCTGGCCCGGCTCGACGTCGATGCGTGATAGATGGGCATAAAGCGTCATCAGCCCCTGCCCATGCTCGATGAAAACGAGGTTGCCGCTGAAAAAGAAATCTCCCGCGTCCACCACGTATCCGTCGGAAACGGCTACGACAGGTCTTCCTTCGGGTGCGGCGATGTCGATCCCTTTGTGGGGGCTGCGGGGTTGACCGTTGAAAAACCTGCGCAATCCGAAGGGACTGCTGATCTCACCCTTCACGGGCCGGATAAAATCGATATCCGGGATCCTTTCGGTACGAAACGCCTTGTCTTTGCGTTTCCTTTTCGACTCCGCGCCTATACGCCGCATATCCCGGGGAGCGGGGTTGACCTTGCGTCTGTTTTTGATGATCAGACGCTGCTCGGCATATCTCTTCTCTTCGATCCTGACACGGAGCATCTTCTCTTTTCGCCCACCTAAGCGCCTGTAGACAAAATAGTCCCCCGCTTTCATATCCAGAGAAACGGGAAACAGAAGAGACTTCTCCCCGTCCTTTTCGCATAGAGTGCCGCGATGCCCCATCAGCCGAAGCTTCGAAGAGGCAACCTTGGGGGAGAGCGGGATTTCGACGATACCGCCCGGCACGGAAGAGATCACCGGATCCGCGGCCCATATCGGCACCGCGACGACAAAGAGCCATACAAAAATACTTTTCATAAAGCAGATTATATTCAAGAATCTCTCCAAAAAGGAATGCTACCATTGATAAAAAGGAGAAATTTGTGAAATATCCAAAATGGCTGGCAGGGATAGTCTTTCTGTCGATACTCTCCCATGCGACGGCGGTCTATCCCGAAACCGGAAAAAAACCTGTCGACAATCTCGAAAACTATCTCGAGTATCTCACCGACGATGCGATGGATTTCAAATGCACCGAAGTCTCCGGAAAAGTCCGGTGCGTAGAGACCGGTTTTGCGGCGACCGAAACCGACGAGAACAACGCCACCGTCAAAACCCGATTCGATCGGCTCGAACTCCTTTTCGACCATGCCGTTCTCTCTTTCTTCACCTCCGAAAGCTTCGAGAGGGCGATGGCCGAATGCAAAGCGGCGGAAAAAGCGGGAAGAGGCGGGAAAGCGCCCCAAAAGCCCGTTCCGACACCCCTGAAAGACACGATGGACCGGGCCCTGTGGCGCACTCTCGACAAAATGGTCCTCGAAAACTTCCGTGTGGACGTCTCCAGCCCCGAAGCCCACACATCCGTCGGTGAAGTCGTCTACGAAAACGGCATGAAAACGGACGATGGCAACATCTCTTTCGACGACCGGATTTTCGGAACGATGTCGCTGCGCTACAGGGATTTCAGGGCCGAATCCAACGACACGAAGGATTCGGCCTATCTGACCCTGACCCATCGGCTCGAAGAGTGGCTGGAAACCGACGATTCGGCCCGGGCCGACTATGTGGGAGAGAGGCTGCAGAGGCTCTATGCCGAAAAGATGGGATCCCCGGGCAGCGGTAGCATCACGCTGACGACCTCCTACCGCGGCGACGATGCGCTCTCCATCCGCCTCGAAGCTTCGGGAGAGAGCGCCTACGGCGACAGAAGCCATCTGTCTCTTACCGGAAAGCTGCACCGCCTCTCGGCCATTTTCCCGCCAAAAAGCGGAAACGAAAAGAGTCTAAGCGGCACAAAACCGGGAATGCCCGACTTTCTCTTTCTCTCCCTCGACCTCAACAGCACCATGAACAACAGAGAATACCGCCGACTCCTCGAAAAAGACAAAACGTTCCGCCGCTACATCATGCAGTATGACAGATTGATAGGCGAAAGGTACGACACGGAAGTGAAGCGTTACGGCAAAAACCCGACGGTGGCGGGATGGTTCGAAGAGGCGAAAGAGGCGTTTTCGAAAATCGTCAGAGGGGAAGCGAGGCGGTTCGGTCTTTCGGTCAGAAACAAAACCGGGGCGACAGCGATGCAACTGGCGGGGATGGTGATCGGTCAGCTGGCGATCATGGGGGACAAAATGACGGAGGAGGAGCGGGAGAAGATCATTCTCGACACGGCCGCTCAGCACCTCGATATACGAATCGAAGCGAAATAGCCCACCCGAACGGGTGGGATATCGGCTCTAGGCGCGGTCTCTTCGCTTGAAGTTTCCGCCGCGCTGGGGACGGGACGCACCACGTTCTCCACCTCCGAAACCTCCCGTGCTTTTGCGACGGCGGTTGCCACCGCGTTTCTTGACGGGCTCGGCTTTGATGGAGGGATCGGGATGATACCCTTCGACCAGCACCTTCTCGATGCGGCTGTCGGTCAGCTTCTCGATACGGTGCAGAAGATGCTTCTCGTCGATACATACCAGGGAGAAGGCCTCTCCCGCGTTGCCGGCGCGGCCGGTACGGCCGATGCGATGGACATAATCTTCAGCCACTTCCGGAAGATCGAAATTGACCACCTGGCCGAGTCTGTCGATGTCGATACCCCGTGCCGCCACGTCGGTGGCGACCAGGACGCGGACACGGCCGTCCTTGAAGGCTTTGAGCGCCTTCATCCGCGCCGCCTGGGTCTTGTTGCCGTGAATCGACGTGGAGGGCAGACCGTCCTGGGCCAGACGCTTCGAAAGTTTGTCGGCACCGTGCTTGGTCCGTGTAAACACGAGAACCTGCTGCCAGTTGTTGGTTCCGATCAGGTAGCTCAGCAGATCGGCTTTTTTGGCTCTGTCCACCGGATGGACCGTCTGTTTGACGCGCTCGGCTGTCGTATTGTCGGCGGCGACGGCGATCATTTCGGGTTCGTGCAGAATCGTTTTGCTCAGTCTTTTGATCTCGTTACTGAAAGTCGCCGAAAAGAGCAGGGTCTGACGATGGTGGGGCAAAGACGCGATGATCTTTCTGATATCGTGGATGAAGCCCATGTCGAGCATTCTGTCCGCTTCGTCGAGTACGAGGGTCTCCACGTGACTCAGATCCAGATGGCCCTGGTTCAGGTGGTCGAGCAGCCTGCCGGGCGTGGCGACGACGATGTCGACACCGCTGCGAAGCGCCTTGGTCTGGGGGTAGATGCTGACACCGCCATAGATTTCGACGCTTCTGAGCCCCAGATGGCGGCCGTAGGTCTTGACGCTGGCGTGTACCTGGGCGGCCAGTTCGCGGGTGGGAGTGAGTACCAGGGCGCGGATACGGCGTTTGCCGTTTGGTTTGTGGCGGAAGAGTTTCTGGAGCATCGGCAGCGTGAAGGCCGCGGTTTTGCCTGTACCTGTCTGGGCGGCTGCCAGCAGATCTTTTCCGCTCAGCACGACGGGAATCGCCTGCGCCTGAATCGGTGTGGGTTCGGTATAGCCCTCTTCTTCGATGGCACGCTGGATGGGTTGGGCAAGTTCGAGTGACTTGAATGACATTATGGTTGGTTCTTTCCGTATTGACCCGCTTGATTGTTCGGTCCCGGGCAAGACATGGGTATGAAATTTTGTGTGAGTTAAGTCTAAAAGAGGAAAATTTGCAGATTCGTTAAAGCTTGACTCGCTCCGCAGAGCATCAAAAGAGAGACCGAAAGTCTCGATTGCTGGCCGGAGTATAGCGGAAGATGGAACGTTTGTAAAGGGCGCTATAATATCGCCATGAAAACAATCCGCTTTTACGACAGAACCATCACGCCGTCCAAAATCGTCTGCGTCGGACGCAACTATGTCGAGCACATCGAAGAGCTGGGCAACGAAATGCCCGAAAGCATGGTGCTCTTTTGCAAACCCAACTCCGCCATATCCGAAAATTTTCGGTGGTTCTCTCCCCATACACGCTTCGAGGGGGAGCTCTGCCTGCTGATGGGCCAGAAGGGCAGGATCGCGGGCATCGGTTTCGGCTTCGATCTGACCCATGCCGACATCCAGAACCGGCTCAAGGCCAAGGGGCTGCCCTGGGAGCGGGCCAAGGCTTTCGACGGATCGGCGATCTTCTCCCCTTTCATCACAGCTCCCGCCGAACTCGCCGGAATCGGCTTCCGGCTTCTTCGCAACGGCGAGTTGGTCCAGGAGGCCCGCTACGATCTCATGATCCACAAACCCCGTGCCATCGTCGAAGAGATAGACGCTTTCATGACCCTCGAACCGGGCGACATCGTCATGACAGGCACGCCCAAAGGGGTCTCGACCTACGAAAGGGGCGACCGCTTCGTCGTTGAAATTTTCGATCAGGATGCTATACTGCTGAAAAAAAGCTGGAGCGTCACGGAATGATCGACAAGGAAAAACTCCCCACCGTCTCGTTCGAAGAGATGAACCGGGTCCACTACGAAGAGACGGAGCATATCAACAGGGTGCTCGAACGCCTCGAAAACGGTTCGGAGATCTCCGAAATCACCGAAGCGATGGAGAAGCTGCTCGAACATATGCGGGAGCACTTCGATTTCGAGGAGTCGCTGCTCAAAAACAGAGGGTTCGGCATGTTCGACATCCACCGGTCCGACCACAACAGGATTCTCAACGAAACCCGCATGGCCTACATGAACTGGAGAAACTTCAAAGACCGCGACGCCCTGAAGGAGTTCATCGAAGAGGATTTCATCGAATGGCTGAACCTGCACATCCAGGCGATGGACAGCGTGGCGGCCGATTTTCTGACACAAAGTGGAGCCGCCCGATGACCATACTCTTCGCTCCGAGCGAGGGGAAGCGCCCGGGCGGCACCCTCCCACCCGTGGACGAAGGGGCTTTCTGTCTTCCCGAACTCTACGACCGCCGCCTCGAAGCGATAAGACGCTACGACGATTTCATACATGAAGCGGATACGCAAGATCTGAAAAAGCTCTTCGGGGTCAAGGAGGAGAAACTGCTGACGCGCTATCGGACCGACATCTTCGACGCCCCGACGATGAAAGCGGTAGAGCGCTACGACGGCGTCGCCTACGACCACCTCTGCTATGCCGATCTTTCCGAAAAGGCCCGAAACTACGTCGATGAACACCTGATCATATTCTCCAACCTCTTCGGGCCGATCTGCGCCAAAGACCGCATTCCCGACTACAAGCTCAAACAGGGCGAGCGGATCGGGGATTTCGTCCCGGAAAAGTTCTACAGGGAGCATTTCGGCGAAGCGATGACCGCCTATCTGCGAAACCGCGGCCCCATCGTCGATCTGCGGGCCGGTTTCTACGAAAAGTTCTACAAAATCCCTCTGCCCCATATCACGATGAAATTCCTCAAAAACGGCAAAGCGGTCAGCCACTGGGCCAAGGCCTACCGGGGCATCGTCTTGAAAGAGATGGCGAAGCGTGCTATCATGGATGAAAGGAGTCTGATGGCGATGGATGTCGAACATCTCTCCGTCGTCGAAATCATCGAGAGGAAAAACAGAAAGGAGATCGTTTACGAGATTGCACCATGAATATCGAACGAACCAGTGAACACTCCATCGATTTCTGCATGCTCGACTATCAGTGCAGCTACCTGCCCGAAAAGAAGACGCGGATGTTCTACCGCTATATGCGGCACGCGAGCAAAGAACACGTCACCGAACTGATACGTCGCGGCTGGCGCCGGTTCGGATGCTACTTCTTCCATCCGATCTGCGCCGGCTGCAGCGGATGCAAGAGTCTGCGGATCGATGCGGAAAACTTCACCTTTTCCAAATCCCAGCGGCGGGTCATGAAGAAAAACCGCGACACCCTCATCTACATACGCAAGCCGAGCATGACCCGGGACCATCTGGATCTCTACAACCGTTTCCACAAACACAAAAGCGAGACGAGCGGATGGAGCTACACACCTGTCAATTCCCATCTCTATTACGAAAACTTCGTCGACGGGGCCCACAATTTCGGTAAAGAGGTGCTCTATTTCATCGACGAAAGACTCGTCGGCGTCGATCTCATCGACATCACCGACGACGGAATCTCTTCGATCTACTTCTACTACGATCCGGACTATTCGAAATACTCGCTGGGGACCTATTCGCTGCTGATGCAGATACAGTTCGCCAGGCAGCTGGGGCTCAAATGGATCTATCTGGGGTACTGGGTCGAGGGGTGCCGGTCCTTCGCCTACAAGATGAACTTCAGACCGATGGAGATACTCGACGGCTTCCCTCCCCTGGAGGAGGAGCCGCAGTGGCGGCTACTGGCCTGATGCGCCCATATGGGTACGAATGATCGAAAAGATCGTTTCGTACTCGTTTTCGGGGATCTTTCCCGCTTTGGCATAGAGGACTTCGCCCTCCTTGGAGAGAACGACGAAATTGGCGTCGTCGTCCTTCATCCGCCACACTTTCACACCCTTTTTGTGCAGATCTTTCACATAGATCGTATCGGGGTACTTCTCCTGTTTGCGCTTCAAGGCGGCGGCGATGGCGAAGTTGGGCATCCACGTGGCCGCCATGTTGACGATGGCGACCGACCGATAGCGGCTGCGATCGAAATGTTTGGCTTTGAGAGCTTCGGTGAAATCTTCGTTGAGGCTCTTCTTGTCCGGATCGACGTAAAAGAGGACGGTCACCTTGCCTTTGAGCGTGTCGCTATCAAAAGGGGTGCCGTCGACTCTGCCGCCCTCTTTTCCGGAGAGTGTCATTTTCGGAAGGGTCATGCCCCGCTCCAGGGCCCGAAGCGGTGAAGCATAAAGAAGTGCGAAAAGTACGAGGACAATGGTTGAAATGGACGAAGCTTTCATCTTTGCAGGTTCCTTTCTGTATCGATACCCCGTAAAACCGCCGGGAAAAAAAGCGATCCGAACAAAATAAGCAGATATCCGTCAAGTTCCAATGTCTCTTCGTAAAAATCGTGATGGGGGAAATGGACTTTTTCAAAAAAGTCGCCTGCCAGCAGCGACAAACCCCCGACAAAAACGACGAGTCCCATTTTCGAAAAGATCAGCGATCGCAGCAGGGGTTTGTAGCGGCTGAAGTGTTTCGCGAGATACCCCAGCAAAAAGAGCCACACAACAGCGAGGATGGCGTCTTTGCTCTTTCCGACCGTCAGGAATGCGATCACGCCGGTGACATGAAGCTCTTCGAAATCGACCTCCCTCAAAAACATCGTCAGCCACAGAAGGGCACCCGCAGCCACCACGGCTCTCTCTCCTCTTTTTGCGACGAAGAGCGTCGCGGCGAAGATGGAAAAAGCGATAAGCAGGGTGAAGGCCTGGAGATTTTCGATCAGTTGAAACTCATCGTAGATATAACTCTTGTCCAGAATGATCGCCTGATAATAGAGAATGGCGTCAAGAGCAAGCAGGAAGAGAAGTATGGCAGCCATCCGGCTGCCTGTAATGGGAGATTTCATCGTGCCAGAAGTGCTTCGACCCGCTCGATGACGTTGGGAATCGTGAATCCGAAATATTTGAAGAGCTCGTCCGCCTTGCCGCTGGCTCCGAAACTCTCCATTCTCAATACGTCGTCGGCGAAACGGTACCACTCCAGCCCGCTGGCCGCTTCGATCGCCAGAACCTTCGTCTTCGGATCGATGATCGTGTCGATATACTCTTTGGGCTGCTCGCAGAGCAGTTCGTAGCAGGGGACGGAGACGACGTTGGCCATGATGCCCCGCTCTTCGAGGTGGCATCCGCTCTGCAGCGCCAGCATCACTTCCGAACCGCTGGCGATCAGAGTGACGGTGGCGTTGTCGCGCTTCTTGATCATGTAGCCTCCGTTTTCGACACCGCCGTAGGCGATGTCGTCCTTGAGGACCTTGAGCTTCTGCCGGCTGCAGACGAAGGCGGAGGGCTTCTTCGTTTTTAGGGCGATCTTCCAGCAGGCGACGTTTTCTGTCGCGTCGGCCGGCCGGAAGGTGTAGAAATCGGGAAGCGCCCGAAACTGGCTCAGATGCTCGATCGGCTGATGGGTCGGCCCGTCCTCGCCGACGCCGATGCTGTCATGTGTCCAGACGAAGAAGTGCTGCAGACCGCTGAGCGCCGCGATACGCGCCGCCGGCTTGAGATAGTCGCTGAAGACGAAGAAGGTGGCACTGAAGGGCAGCAGCGGCCCGTAGGCCGCGATACCGTTGGTGATGGCCGCCATCGCGTGCTCCCGGATACCGTAATGGACATTCTTGCCCTTGGGAAAGTCCCCCATATCCTTGAGTTCCGTCTTGTTGGAGGGGGCCAGGTCGGCGCTTCCTCCGAAAAATCCCGGAATCGCCTTCGCGATGGCGTTGAGGATCTTTCCGTTGCTGTCGCGCGTCGCCACGTCACTGCCCGCCTCGAACTTCGGCCATTCGATCGCGTCGAAGTCGGGATGGAGCAGGCGCTCGAGCGCCTCGTTCTGCTCGATGTAGGGTGTCTGCTTGAGCAGGTGGTTCCACTCTCTCTCGGCCAGTTCGCCCTCTTCCACGGCGCAGCGGAAGCGCACCAGCACGTCGTCGGGAATGTAGAACTTCTTCTCGGGATCGAAACCGGCCGCCTCCTTGGCTCTGGCGATCAGATCGTCACCCAGGGGCGCGCCGTGGCTGTTGTGGTCGCCCGCCATCTCCAGGGCGCCTTTGGCGATGATCGTGTGGGCGATGATCAGGACGGGCCGGTTCTCTCTTTTGGCCAGCTCCAGCGTCTCGTCGATCTGCTCGTAGTTGTGGCCGTCGGTTTCGAGCACTTTCCAGTCCTGGGCTTCGAAACGCAGCCGGACATCCTCCGTCCACGCCAGGGAGGTGTCGCCCTCGATCGTGATGCGGTTGGAGTCGTAGATCATGATCAGGTTGTCGAGCTGATACCTTCCGGCGACGGCGCAGGCTTCGTAGCTGATCCCCTCCATCAGGTCCCCGTCGCCGCAGAGGCAGTAGACGTTGTGGTCGATGATTTTCGCCGTTTCCGAGTTGACGATGTTGGCACAGTATTTGGACGCCATCGCCATCCCAACGGCGTTGGCGACACCCTGCCCCAGGGGACCGGTGGTGATCTCCACGCCCGGCGTGTGGCCGTACTCCGGATGGCCCGGCGTCTTGCTGCCCAGCTGCCTGAAGCGCTTCAGCTCCTCCATCGGAAGGTCGTACCCCCACAGATGGAGCAGCGAGTAGATCAGTCCCGTGGCGTGACCGCCGCTGAAGACCAGACGGTCTCTGTTGAGCCATTTGGGATTTTTGGGGTTGTGTTTCAGATGCTTCGAAAGCACGACGGCGATATCCGCCAGTCCCATCGGCGCGCCCGGGTGCCCGCTGTTGGCCTGCTGAATCATGTCGGCCGCCAGGAAGCGGATCGTGTCGGCCATCTTCTTCATCATTTGATTGTCCATAAAAAAGTTCCTTTTTCATTTTGTGGGAAGTAAGGAGTGAGGAGTGGGAAGGATAAAGTCAACTTCTCACTCCTCACTTCTTGCTCCTCACCGCTTTTTGTGTCGGTAGAGATACTTCTCAAGCAGTCGGTTCAGATTTTCCCGCAGAGGCTCGTCGAAAGCCTCCATTCGCTTTTCGAGCTTTTCCGCCAGCTCGTCGGCACGCTCTCTGGATCCTTCGAGACCGAAATGGTTGATATAGCTGTTTTTTTCCTCGTCGTTTCCTGTCGTCTTCCCCGCCGCTTCGCAGCTTTGGGTCGCGTCGATGATATCGTCCTGGATCTGGAAGAGAAGCCCCAGGTCGAGACCGAATTCGAAGAGCTCCCGCTGTTTCTCATCGTCCAGTCCCGCGATGATGGCGCCCATCTTCAGACTCGCGGCGATCAGTTTTCCGGTTTTGTATTCGTGGAGAAAATCGATCTGCTCCGCCGTCAGCTTCTCTCCTTCGAAGTAGCAGTCGATCGCCTGTCCCAGGACCATCCCGCCGATGCCGCCGTTGTAGGCGAGCTCCTGGACCAGCGCGATCTTGACGTCGTTGTGCAGCGGGGCGTCGGCGATGAGATAGAAGGCGTGGGTGTTCAGCGCGTCGCCCACCAGTACCGCCGTCACCTCGTCGTAGCGTTTATGAAGCGTCGGCTCCCCGCGTCTTAGGTCCGCATCGTCCATGACGGGAAGGTCGTCGTGGACCAGAGAGTAGGTATGGAGCATCTCCAGCGCCATCGCCACGGGATAGGCGCTCTCTCTGAGCAGCGGCACGTAGGCGTCCACGACAGCGAGCAGAAGACGGGGACGGAAACGTTTGCCGCCCGCGATCAGCATCGCCTTGAGCGCTTCGTCGAAAATCGGATGGAAACTGGGAGCTTCCGGCAGATTGGCTATCAGATACTCTTCAAATGACTGCATGATCCATCTTTAAAATTTTGCGCATTATAGCGAAGGAAGCGGCAAAAAAAACTGAAAACCGTCACGTTCGAGAAGCAATCTTTCAGGCAGGCTCCTGCGGAGCGAATAACCCGTCAGAACCCGCCGGACATCCGCTTCACTCCTGACATCTGAGCTGTCGATACGCAGAAGTCTGTCGCCGACACGGAAACCGCGTTTGAATCCGCTCCCTTTTTCGTCGATCCGCACGACCGCCAGGTTTTTGTCGAACCAGAGACCGAACCGCTCCAGAAAGGTGTCGGAGAGCTTTCCCCCTCCTCTTCTTTCGAAACACTCCGGATGGAGGGAGATCTTCCGCTCTTTGCGCAGGAGTGTGAGGGCAACCGTTTTTCCGGGTCTGCATCCATCGATCGCTTCGGCTATCTGCCTGAAAGAGGGGCTCCTGTGGCGGCCGATAGCCAGAACGCGATCACCGGGTCGAAGCGGCGTCTTGACGAAAGGATCGACTTCCGAGACACGCCAGCTCCTTCCGTTTCGCGTAAAACGCGCACCGATATCGCCATGGCGCGTATCGCCCCGCAGCAGCCTTCGGATCGAAGCGGCGTCGAACCAGCCCCCATCCCTCTCCACGATGCCCGCCAGCTCGCAGCACTCCCCGAAAAGCGCCCCCTCCCTGCCGGGACTCTTTTTCAGACGGCCGGGATAGATGGCGAAGGGGTAGGCATCGATATCGACGTAAAGAGGGGTTTTCGAGGGACAGAAATGGAGGGGGCCTTCGGGATCGATCAGATGAAAGGGGCGTCGGAGGGGGGATTCGAAGAGACAGAGTCCTTTGAACCTGTCTTCCGCGACGATCTTTTTTCCCCGCGGACATCGGAAGGAGACGAAACGGTTTTTCGCGACACCGTAGGCGGGATGGCCGTCGACAATC
This sequence comes from Hydrogenimonas sp., assembly GCF_029933015.1. Lineage (GTDB taxonomy): Bacteria > Campylobacterota > Campylobacteria > Campylobacterales > Hydrogenimonadaceae > Hydrogenimonas. Next base: position 11,141 of record NZ_JAOZOZ010000017.1, read on the forward strand.
CTGTAACTGTCCGGGAAAAACTCGAAACAGCTCCCGGCTCCGAAAACGGAGGAGAGCAGAAGAGAGAGTGCGACGATGTGGCGGAGGATCATCGGCTTTGGCTGCCGCCCCCTCCGCCGAATGGGTTGAGTCCGCCGGCGAACATGCTCATCGCGGCGCTTTTTTTGTTGTCTTCGACCATCTTCATCACATCGTTGATGGCCGAGATGAGAAGGATCTGGAGGGCTTCCTTGTCATCCAGAAGCGAATCGTCGATATCGATATCGATGATCTCCCCTTTGCCGTTGGCGGTCACTTTGACGAGGCCCCCGCCGCTTTTGGCCGTCAGTTCGATCGATTCGTTTCTGGCTTCCAGCTCTTTGGCTTTCTGCTGTACCTCTTCGAGCATCTTGCCCAGATCGCCCATATTCATGCCTTCGAACATCGGCTCAGAGCTCCTCGTGCACGGAAGCGATCGTGTTGCTGTGTTCGTTCATCAGCACGACGGTGGGCTTGTAGGTTTCGAGCTCTTCCTCGTCGTAGGAGGCGTAGGCGACGATGATGATCTTGTCACCGGGGTGCGCTTTGCGGGCCGCGGCGCCGTTGAGGCAGATATCGCCCTTGCCCCGCTCTCCCCTGATGATATAGGTGCTGAAGCGCTCGCCGTTGTTGATGTTGAGAATCTCCACTTTCTGCCCCACCCGCATCTTCGCGGCATCCAGCAAATCCTGGTCGATCGTGATGGATCCGACATAGTTGAGATTGGCGTCGGTCACGGTCGCGCGATGGATTTTGGAATAGAGCATTTCGATCTGCATGATCAGACGGCTCCACTCATTTTCATCATCTGCTCCGGGCTGATCGGTTCGTCCCACGCCTCTTTCTCGATCATGAACTCCTCTACCGGCTGACCGCCGATGATGTGTTCGTCGATGATGCGGTCGATCTTCTCTTTCGTCAGATGGGCGTACATCACGTGGCCCGGCTCGACCAGCATGACGGGACCGTACTGGCAGCGGTTGAGGCAGCCGGTGCGTACGGGCTGGACCGTCCCGATCAGCCCTTTTTCCATCAGACGCTGCGCGAGATGCTGGAAGAGGTCGCGGTTTTCCTCCGTCACACAGCTTGGCCGGGGCATGCCCGGAGGTGAAGACTGCTCACATTTGAATATGTAGAATGCTGGTTGTGGAATTCCCATTTTTCGTTCCTTCGCGTAATTTTGTCCAAATTATAGTGTTTGTCACTTAACATATGTTTACACTATAATTTTAGCAGAATTTACAAAAAAAGTAAGGCGGCACGTGAATCTCTTTCTGCCGGAGGCGCTCTCGGACATCATCTTTACGATCGGTGCGGAACTGCTTATCGTTCTGGCATTCTTGCATATGCTCTCGAGCCGCCGCAGCCCAAGCAGCATGATCGCATGGACCCTGGCCATCTTCCTGGTCCCCTATGCGGCCGTGCCATTCTATTTTCTCTTCGGTCATCGCAAACTGGTCAAAAGATACCAGAAACTGCGGTTCCAGCTCAAGCCCGTCGACGACACGGCGCCTCTGTGCGACCACCCCGTCGAAAAGCTTCTCTACGCCAACGAGATCCCTCCCGCGACACCGGACAACCGTTTCACGATCTGTACGCGCCCCGACGAGGCGTACGAAACCTTCATCCGGCAGATCGACCGGGCCGCGGAGTCTATCGATATCTGCGTCTACGAGATGATCCTGGACGAAACGACCCGTCCGCTGCTCGAAGCGCTGAAGAAAAAAGCGGAAAAGGGCGTGAGGGTCCGCCTGCTGCTGGATTCGATCGGATCGGCCAGGCTCTATCTCTTCTCCAGGCCGCTGACGTCTTTGAAGGAAGCGGGCGTCGAAATCGCGTTCTTCATGCCGTTTCTGCATCTTCCCCTGCGCAACTTCATCAACCTGCGCAACCACAGAAAAATCTACATATTCGACAAAACCACGGTCCTGACCGGGGGCATGAATCTCTCGGAAGCCTACCTTTCGCCCGATCCTCGCAAAGCCCGCTACACCGACCTGCTCTGCCGGATCGAAGGGAAAGCGGCACACTACTATCTGCAGATTTTCGAGATGGACTGGGCCTTCGCCACCCGCGGCGAAGTCTTCCTGCCCGAACCGGTATCCATCACGGCGGGCTCCGCATGCCTGCAGGTGGCGCCTTCCGGTCCCGACACCCCTTCCGACGGCGTCGTCGAAGCACTTTTGAACGCCATCTGCAACGCCACCCGCAGCATCAGGATCTTCACCCCCTACTTCGTTCCCAACGAAGAGTTCGTCAGGGCCCTGACCATCGCGCTCCATCGGGGTGTCGAACTGACGATCGTCACGCCCGAGCGCTCCGACCACATCGTCTCCGACCTGGGACGCGGAAGCTATCTGCGGGAACTCGCCTCCAAGGGCGCCGAAATACTCCTGTACAGGGGCAGGGTCCTTCATGCCAAAGCGATGATTTTCGACAACGACTGTGCCGTGGTCGGCACGATCAACTTCGACAACCGAAGCCTCTTCTACAATTTCGAAGTGGTCAGTTTTCTCTATTCTCGAAAGGATATCGGGATTCTCGCGGACTGGGGAGAGAAACTGATACATAAGAGCGTCCGGTACACCCCGGCCGAGAAGCCGCTTCAGATCCGAATCGAAAACTTCATGCGAATGCTTTCGCCGCTGGTGTAGTCGATGGAAATCTCTCTGCTGTGCTGGAACATTCAGAAACGGTCGATGACGAAGAAGTTCCAGCATGTCTTCGAGAATCTTCTGGAACGCCATCCATCCCACATCGTCGCGATCCAGGAGGTGAGACTGCCCCATCATGGGCACATGCCCCATTTTTTCAAAGCTTTCTCCCATGCACTCAGCTGCAATATCGTGCGAAACAGAGAGTGTTTCGGCGTCATGACACTCTCACGTTATCCTCTCCTGGCATCCGAACCCTATCTTTCACAGATGAAAGAGATCGGTTTCGCCACAAGAAAAAGCGCCGTTTTGACGAAGCATCTTCTGCCAAACGGCAAGACGCTGGCACTTTTGAATGTGCACGCCATCAATTTCGTCCCCTACAGACTCTTCGAAAGGGAACTCGAACGCCTCTCCCTGCTGCTTGCAAAGAGCGAGGAGAGATATCTGATCGTCGCGGGGGATTTCAACACATGGAGCGAAAAAAGACAGCGGCTTCTGTGCCGCTTGATGCGGATGCACCGCCTGAAGAAGGCCAAGCTGCAGAATGCATCGGATATCAAGTCGATCCTCGGCAAGCCGCTGGACCATATCTACTATCGGGGTTTGAGACTGGAACATGCTCTCGTCATCGACACGCCGGTCTCCGACCACAATCCCATTCATGCACTCTTTAGCGTGAAGCCAGAATCTCCCTGATCACTTCTCTGTCGTCGAAGGGAATTCTCTCCTCTCCCACTTCCTGCCAGGTTTCGTCGCCTTTTCCGAGTACCAGCAGCGCCTCTCCGGGCTCGAGATCTTCGAGAGCTTTCGCGATCGCTTCGCGCCGGTCGACGATCTTTTCGACCTTCTCTTTCTCCTCTATGCCCCGTGCGATCTCTTCGATGATAGCGGCCGGATCCTCGCTGCGGGGATTGTCGCTGGTGATATAGACCTTTTTCGCGATGGAAGCGGCCGCCCGACCCATTTTGGGGCGCTTGCTGCGATCCCTGTCGCCGCCGGCTCCGAAAACCACGCGGATCTCTTTCTCCTTCAACGAATCGAGCACCTGCTTGATACCGTCTTCGGTGTGGGCGAAATCGACGATCACGAGAGGCTCATGGCTCACGGTCTCCATCCGGCCCGCCACACCGCCGAAGTTTTCCGCGGCTTCGCAGATATCACCCAGATCCTCGCCGGTCAGCAGATGGACCGCCGCGATCGCCGCCGTGATGTTGTAGAGATTGAAATGCCCCTGAAGCGGCGTTTCGAACGGCACGACCGTTTCGAAATGTTTCAGTACGCCGCTGACTCCGCCGCCGAGCGTATAGGCCATCACCTTGTAGGTGGCGGCGTTTTCGATACCGTAACTGTAGGCGTTTTTGACGTTGAATTTCAAAACCTCCTCGTCACGGTTGATCAGCTTCTTCGTCTCGTCCTGGAAAAAACTGCTCTTGACGGCGCGGTAGGCTTCGATCGATCCGTGGTAGTCGAGGTGGTCGCTCGTGATGTTGGTGTGGATCTTCAAGGCGAAATCTATCCCATCGATACGATCCTGTTCGATGGCGTGGGAACTCACTTCCATGACGAAAAACTCGACACCGCGACGCTTCGCTTCGAACATATGCGCGATCGTCGCAAGAGACGGCGGTGTCGTCAAGGATTTCTCCTCCACCTTCTCGTCGTTGATGTAAAGACCCCGCGTCCCCTGCAGAGCCGCACCATAGCCCAGATCCAGCAACAGCGAATAGATGGCGGCCGCCGTCGTGGTCTTGCCGTTGGTTCCCGTGATACCGACCACTTCCAGCGAACCGAGCCCCAATTCGTCGATCAACCCCTTTGGGTGTACGACGTTCGCACCTCTGGCGACCGCTTCCTCTTCGAAGGAGCGGTTCAGCTTCGTGGAAAGAAACCGGGTCTTGCCGTCAGCCTCGCGGCTGTCATCCGTCACAAGGCCTGTAGAGCCTCCAAAATCGACCGTCACATTCAGCCTTTGATCTTTTCGATCAGATCCTGGATCTTCTCTTCTCCCGGATAGGCGACGGCGGCCCCCTCTATGTAGCGCATCGCCATCTCGTTGAAACCGTTATCCACAAGCTGCTGAAGAAAATCGAGCAACTCCTCTTTTTCCGTGATGACGACACGGGTCGAGAACATGATGTCTTCGAAAGCCCGCCTGAAGCTTCCACGCAGTTCGACGAGCTCCCTGAAGTCGTCGTAGCTGATACCGTTCATCGGTTCGTCACTGCCAAAAAGCGTTCCTTCGAGCAGATCGGAGATTTTCGCCATCGCATCGTCCAACGAGCCGATCATATCCTCGATGATCCGCTCCGCTTCCTCGTTTTTCTCCTCCTTGAGAACCTGGTAGTACTCGAAAAGCGCCTGAGCCTCCTCGTCGTTTTCGAAAGCGATATCGCTCAGTATCGCACCGATTCTCGCCTCTTCGAGACTTGGATGATCTCTGAGCAGAATGCCGTACGTTCTCATCGCCTCTTCATACTCTCCGCGATAAAAATGGTTTTCGGCACGTTCCAAAATTTTTTCGGTTTTTCTGTTTTTCATAGTTTCCTTGACTTCCTTAACCAATCTGATCCCATTGGTTTTCCATACCGACAGGGACGTTGACAACCTCGATTTCAGGATGGATATCCATGCGCATCTGTCTCTCGACGCCGTATTTGAGCGTGTCACCGCTGCTGGCGCACCCTATGCAGGCTCCCTGCAACTGGACGTAGACTTTGCCGTTTTTGACACCGAGCAGTTTGATGTCCCCACCATCCAGTGCCAGTGACGGACGGATCTTTTCTATGACGTTTTCAACCGCCGGATAGAGATCTTCATCGCTGAAAGGTATCATTACTATCGTCCTAAATCGAATTTTGTTCTATCATAACAAAATTGCAGACGTTTGGCAACCGATTTTTAGAGAAATTGAAAGAGTTTAGAAGAATTTAAAGGGGGGCCGGAAGGCCCCTGTATCGAACTCAGACCAGTTCGATGATCGCCATATCCGCGGAGTCTCCGCGGCGCTGGCGAGTTTTGATGATGCGTGTGTATCCGCCGTTGCGTTCGGCATACTTCGGTGCGATCTCTTCGACCAGTTTCTTGGTCGCTTTCTTGTCCTGAAGTTTGGCGAATACGGCACGGTGTGCATTGAAATCGCCTGCTTTGGCGCGTGTAACCATCTTTTCGAAAACGCTTCTGAGCGTTTTTGCTTTGGCGAGCGTGGTTTCGATACGTCCGTGCTCGATCAAAGCGATCGAAAGGTTTTTCAGCAAAGCAGCGCGATGAGAAGATGTTCGGCTAAGTTTGCGATATCCATGTCGATGTCTCATCGTATTTCCTTAAATTTATTTTTTCGTTTCGTCGATTTTCTTTTTCAGCTGTTTCGCTGTCTCTTCGTCCAGCTCTTCCCCTACAGGGAATCCGGCCTCTTCAAGTTTCGCTTTGATCTCTTCAAGCGATTTTTTCCCGAGATTCTTTATCTCTTTGAGTTCGTTCTCGCTCATCAGCGCCAGCTCTCCAACGAACTTCAATCCGGCACGTTCGAGGGAGTTGAAGCTTCGGGCACTGAGACCCAGCGTGTCGAGTCCCTGCATCAGTTTCTTGATGACAGGGTTTTCCGCTGCCGGCGCCGCCGCCTCGGCGGCGATGTCGATATCGAGAATGTTGTTGAAGACCGACATCTGGCGATACATGACCTCGATCGTGTTCTTGAAAGCCGTCACCGGATCGATCTGGCCGTCGGTCTCGATGTTGAAGACGATCTTTTCGTAGTTGGGATTGTCTTCGATCAGCATGTTCTCGATCGTGTAGTTGGCTGCGCGAACCGGCGTGAAGAACGCATCGAGTCCGATGTATCCTTCCGGCAGAGAATCACGCAGCTCCTCACTCGGAACGTAACCGATCCCCTGATGGATCAGGAGGGAAAAATTGAGTTCCGCATCCTCGTTCAGGGTCGCCAGAAAACCGTCCGGTGTCACGACTTCGACCTGATCGTTGTTCAGGTCGGCGCCGGTGATTTCGATCGGGCCGCTGAAGCTGTAGTTCACTTCGACCTTCTTCTCGTCACCTTTGATTTTGAAACGGAGGTTTTTGAGGTTGATGATAAATACGGCAACATCCTCAAGCATCCCGCGTACAGAATCAAACTCGTGCGATGCCCCCTCGATTTTCACACCGATCGGAGCGTATCCGATGGTACTGCCAAGAAGCAGACGGCGGATCGGATGCGCGAGAGAGACGGCGTAACCCGTCTCGAACGGGTAGGCCGTGATGCGCATACGGTTTTCGCCGGTCTGTTCGATTTCGACTTCGCTCGGCATAAAGGGTGATGTTTTGATTCTTTTCATGGGCAACTCGCTTTTTAACTATTATTTGCTGTAAAGCTCGACGATCAATCGCTCTTCTACAGGGATGACAACCTCTTCACGCTCCGGAATGCGTGTGAAGATTCCGAAGACTTTGTCGTGATCCACGTCGACCCACGGAGCGATACCTGTCTGGCGTGTCAGCTCCATGGCGCGCTGGATCTGCGGGTTGTTTTTGCTTTTTTCGCGGATTTCGATCTTCTGTCCCGGTTTGACACGGAAAGAAGGGATGTTCACGCGTTTGCCGTCTACCAGCACGTGGCCATGGGTGACGAGCTGTCGTGCGAAGGCACGTGTCGTCGCGAATCCCATACGGTAGACTACATTGTCCAGACGTCGTTCCAGAAGGGCGATCAGGTTTTCACCCGTGTTGCCTTCCATGCGGTTCGCGTCTTTGAAAAGTCGGCGGAACTGTTTTTCGCCGACACCATACATATATTTCGCTTTCTGCTTTTCGCGAAGCTGAAGGCCATACTGGCTGATCTTCGTGCGGCGCTGTCCGTGCTGTCCCGGTGCGTACGGGCGCTTGTCGATCGCGCTCTTGCCTGCGAGTCTTCTTTCGCCCTTGAGTCCGAGACTCACACCCAGGCGACGTTCGATCTTTTCTACTGGTCCTCTATATCGTGCCATCTCGTCCCCTTATACTCGTCGTCGTTTCGGAGGTCTGCAACCGTTGTGCGGAAGCGGTGTGATATCCTTGAACCACATCACGCGAATGCCTTCGATTGCCCCTACGCTCTTGACAGCCGTTTCACGGCCGCTGCCAGGTCCCTGTACCTTGATACCGACCTCTTTGATCCCATGCTCCATGGCTTTCGCCATCGCATCTTCGACCGCCTGCTGTGCTGCATAAGGAGTGGACTTTTTGCTTCCCTTGAATCCGAGAGATCCTGCGCTGCTCCATGAAATCACGTTGCCCGCTTCGTCCGTTACCGTAATGACAGTGTTGTTGTATGTCGCACTGATGTAGACGACACCACGCGCGATATTCTTTTTGACAATCTTTTTTCTTGCTGCTTTTCTTTTAGCCACTGTTTACTCCTTACTTGCTTGCCGCGCCGACAGTTTTACGTTTACCCTTGCGTGTACGAGCATTGGTTTTCGTTTTCTGTCCGCGAACCGGAAGACCGCGTCGATGGCGAAGGCCGCGATAGTTGCCCAGGTCCATCAGCGCTTTGATGTCCATGGCGACTTTTTTACGCAGATCCCCTTCGACCATATAGTTTTCCTGGATCTCTTTACGGATAGCCGCAGCTTCCTCTTCGCTCAGCTCGTGGACACGCTTGTCGTAGCTGATACCGGTCGCATCGAGAATCTTTCTCGAAGTCGTCAGGCCGATACCGTAAATGTATGTCAGCGCATACTCCATTCTCTTTTTCTTCGGAAGATCAACACCTGCAATACGTGCCATCTCTTATCCTTGTCTCTGTTTGTGTTTTGGGTTGACACAGATGACGCGAACAATGCCTTTTCGTTTGATGATCTTGCACTTGTCGCACATCTTCTTAACCGATGGTCTGACTTTCATTATAAACTCCTTTACACGCCAAATCGGCAAAGCCGCTTTGGCTACGATGACTCTGCGTCCGCTTCGGCAGCGGGCCCGCCACGCTGGCGCGGCATCGATGAAAACTGCTTCGCTTTTTCATCGGGAAACGCAACATGCCTACTGGAAAACACAGAGCAACGCATACCTGTTGACCCGGAGCGGAGCGAGCAAGAAGCGAGCGGGAAAAATCGCTACGAAAGCGACAAACCGCTCACTACTCTCTACTCACTACCTACTCGTTCGAAAAAACCACTGAAAGCGGTTTTTGCACTGAACAACAAATCCAAAAATATGGAATTTGTCCCCGAATTAGGTTTGGCGAGTGACGGCCAAACCGACCCTTGCATAAACAGTGCGATTTATGCAAAACTCCTTCACGTAGATGGAAAAGGGGATGGAATAATACCTTAAGCCAACTTACAGCTTACTTATATCTGTAAGTTATGCGACCTTTGTCGAGGCTGTAGGGTGTCAGCTCCACCTTGACCCTGTCTCCCGGAAGGATACGGATGTAGTGCATACGCATTTTTCCCGCGATATGACACAAAACCACGTGTCCGTTCTCCAGTTCCACGCGAAACGTCGCGTTGGGAAGCGCTTCGATCACTTTACCGTCAATCTCGATGACATCATCTTTTGCCATGTTTTCTCCTTTATGGTTGCGAGAGTATTACCGCTTTGTTTCCTACGACTGCGACCGTGTGTTCGTAATGGCTGGTACGCATACCGTCACGGCTTACGACCGACCATTTGTCCTCAAGTATCTTCGGCGTCCCGTCTTTCTGGCAGATCATCGGTTCGAGACAGAAGACCATGCCGTTTTTGATCTTCGGTCCGCTTTTGGGAGATCCGTGTTCCAGATAGTTGGGGATTTCGGGTTCTTCGTGCGGCTTTCTGCCGATTCCGTGACCGCAGAAGTTCAGCAGCGGCGTATATCCGCGGGATTTGATGAAGGTTTCGAGCTCGAGACTGAGCTCTTTGAAACGCATCCCCGGCCGGATGATTTCGATCGCATGATAGAGCGCGTCTTTTGCGCAGGCGATCAGTCTTTCATCCGATTCGGATATGGTCCCCACCGGCATCGTAATCGCCGCGTCGCCGTACCAACCTTCCACTTCCGTACCGATATCCAGACCCAGAATGTCACCCTCTTTGATTTTCGTATCGTCGGGAATGCCGTGGATGATCACTTCGTTGAGAGAGGTACAGACAGCGGCCGGAAAACCGTAGAGACCTTTGAATGAAGGCCGCGCTCCTTTGGAGCGCAGGAACTCTTCACCCATCCGGTCGATCTCTTTGAGGGTCATGCCGGGTTTGACACTCTCCTGCAGATACTGGAGCGTCTCCCCGACAATCTTGTTCGCTTTGCGTAGTTTCTCGATCTCGGCAG
>NZ_JAOZOZ010000096.1 GCF_029933015.1 Hydrogenimonas sp.
TCAAATAGTCATTATAATATCGACAAAAAGGGAGAGTATGAAAGCACCCGGTTTGGGATTTGGCACCTATCGTATCGGCGAAAAAAGGCCGGAACATATCGAAGCACTCCGATACGCCTTCGAAAAAGGGATCCGGCTCGTCGACACCTCGACCAATTATGGCGGGGGCGATTCTCAAAAGGCGGTCGCACAGGCGATCCGGCGCAGCGGGCTCGACCGCGAAGAGATCACGATCGTCTCGAAAGCGGGCTACATCCAGGGGACTTTGCTCCAGCGCGTCCAGAGCGGGTTGATGGAGGTCTTCGATCTGGTCCCCTACCGGGAGGGATGCTACCACTCGATCCACTCCGACTTTCTCAAAGCGCAGCTGCACGAATCGCTGATGCGGCTGGAGACGGAGTATATCGACACCTATCTGCTCCACAATCCGGAGTATTTCCTGATGCATACCGTCGAAAAAAGAGAAGATATAAAACCGGCGCGGCACGAGATGGACCGCCGGATCCTCGAAGCGTTCATCGCTCTCGAGGAGGAGGTGCAGGCAGGAAGGATACGGAGTTACGGCATCAGCTCCGACAGTTTCGCGAAAACGCCGGACGCCCTTCATTTCATGCCCTACACCCATCTTGTCGCACTGGCCGAAGAGGCCGCGGCGGAGTGCGGCGGCGCCACGCACCATTTCACGACCATACAGCTTCCCCTCAACCTTCTGGAAACCGAGGGCCTCGAATGTGCGGCGTGGGCCAAAGCCAACGGACTCACCGTGATGACCAACCGACCGCTCAACGCCTTCGATACCGAAGGAATGCACCGGCTGGCGAGTTACGACGCCCCCGGAGACTACGAAAACACCAAAGAGGCGTTGCTTCTTGCGGCCGACACCTACTCGCTCAGCGAACTGCGAAGCGTCGTCACCGACCTCGATACGATCAAGAACCGTTTCACGTGGCCCGGGGCCGCCGAAGAGGCGATCCAGCGGCAGACCGTTCCTTTCATTCAGGGCATTCTCTCACGGATTCCGGATACCGCGGTCAAGAAAGCTCTCATCCCGCTGCTCAACCCTTTCCTCCAAAGCTACCTCCGGCAGGTTCGCCATCTGTGCAGTGAAAAGACATTGAGCTATCTGAAAAGGAGCCATCCCGAAGCGACCCATCCGATCCAGCGCCATGCGATCGAATGGCTCCTGAACCGTCCAGAAATCGACACGGTTCTGGTGGGAATGCGCAAAAGAGATTACGTCGACGACGTGCTGTCACTATCCGGCGGCTGATCCGGTCCCGCTTCGTCCGCAAGCTTTTTGGGCATCTGTTTGCTGGCACGCGCACCCAGCTCCCGCAGATCCTCGATCTGCCGGACGATGTTGCCCCGTCCCTCCCTGAGCTTGTTCCAGGTGCTGGCGTAGGTCTTCTGGACCGTGTCGAGCTGCCTGCCGACCCGCTCCAGATCCTCGGCGAATCCGACGAACTTGTCGTAGAGCGCGCCGGCGCGCCGGGCTATCTCCAGGGCGTTTCGGTTCTGCCGGTCGTGGCGCCACGTGTTCTCCACCGCACGCAGGGCCACCAGCAGCGTCGTGGGGCTGACCAGGACGATATGTTTGGCGAAAGCCTTGTCGTAGAGCGTGGGATCGGTCTGCAGGGCGAGCATCAACGCCCCTTCGATCGGCATGAACATGAAGATGAAATCGAGGGTGTTGAGATTTTCCAGTTTCGTGTAGCCCTTGTCGCTCAGCCGGGCGATGTGGTTTTTGACCGCTTCGAGATGGTGTTTGGCGTACAGGGCTCTCTCCTCGTCGTTCTCGGCGTTGACGTAGCGTTCGTAGGCCACCAGGGAGGTCTTGGCGTCGATGACGATGTCCCTGTCGTCCGGCAGGTGGACAATGACGTCGGGGCGGTAGCGCCTCTTCTCCTCGTCCTGCAGGCTCACTTCCCGCTCGTACTCCTCCCCTTCCCGCAGACCCGAAGCTTCCAGCACACGCTCGAGCACCATCTCCCCCCAGATGCCCTGCCGTTTGCTCTCGCCCCGCAGCGCCCGGGTAAGATTGACCGCATCCTCGCTGATCTGCCTGTTGAGATCCTTGAGGGTCTTGATCTCGTTGAGAAGCGTCGCCATCTCCCGGGTCTCCTGGTCGTGAACCAGCTCGATCCGCTTTTTGAATTCGCTCACCTGCTGCTGCAGGGGCTTCAGCACCTCTTCCACCCGCTCCTTCGAGACTCTGCCGAAGCGAAGACTGTTCTCCTCCATGATCCGGGAGGCGAGCGCTTTGAACTCCTGCCGCATCGTCTCTTTCGCCTCTTTGAGCTCTAAAAGGGTTCTGTCGGCCTGCCTGCGCTCCTCCACCAGGCGCGTCTTGAGCGTACTGATCTCCTTTTCGAGGGAAAGATTTCTACTCCGCTCCGTTTGCAGCTCGGCGTCGAGCGCTTCCTGTGATTGTTCCAGCCTCTTCATCCGCTCCACCCGTTCACTCAAAGCCGCATTCTCCACACGGCTCTCCTGCAGCCGCATCTCGAGGGCCGCCACATCCTCCTCCGCTTCGGCCAGCGATCGCTCCAGCTCTTCGATCCGCTCACGGGCCTGCCGCGCGATCTTCGCGATCTTCTCTTCGAAGTCCATACGCTGCCGCCGGAGCATCAGAAAAAGAAGCGAAAGCGTCACGAGAAGTGCTGCGGCGAAACCTCCGGCGAAATAGACCCATATCAATGGAATCTGCATCGTAAACACCTTTTTTGAGAGCGATGATAGAGTATGGAAGGGAAACCGTCATGTCCGGTTTCGGCGAAATGTGAGAAGTAAGAGGGAAATATGGGTGGAAAGGCGAAAGATCGGTACGCTACGATTTCTTCTCCGCCGCCTCTTTGAGAGCCGTCTGGACCGTCTTGACGATCTTTCGTTTCATATCTTCGATCTGGTCGAGCTGGCGCTCGATGTTTTCCGCCTCGGCGGCCATCTGGGCCTCCAGTTTGCCGATCATCTGTTCGAGCTCGGCGATACGTTCGTTGAGCTTCATGTTGATGTTGCGCTCGTGCTCCAGTTCGCGCCGCACATCTCCCAGCTGCTTGAGACGCTCCAGCAGCGAAGCCTTTTCCACGTACTCCTGGTTCAGGGTCGTCTCGAGCTCCTTGAAGCGCCGCTTGAGCGGACGGAGCTCCTGCTCCAGCTCTTCGTTGGCCTGCAGAAGTTCGTCGATCTCTACCTGGAACATCGCCTGTCGGCGGTCCGCCTTGCTTCGCGCCATGATATATCCGGCCACGAACGCGATGATAGCACCGGCGCTGATTCCCAACAACAAAAAAACAAACTCTTTGCCCATCTGCCTGCCTTAGCTTCCAAATTGGGCAATATTAACATAAATTCACTATATGTTTCTTGAACCGGAAGCCCAAAAGGGAGGAACGGAAGATGCTTGACGGCGGAGATGAACAGATCCCACGACTACGACAAGATTCTGACACGCCTGACAACCATTCTGCAGCGGCTCTACAGCGGTGAAACCCTGAGTGTCACCGAACTGGCCGAAGAGTTCAACGTCTCGACCAAAACGATCCAGAGGGACTTCAACGAACGGCTGGTGCGCTTCCCCATCGAAAAGAGCGGACGATGCTGGAGAATGCAGGAGGGCCACCGTCTCGAAAAGATCCAGGACATTGACAATCTGTTGACACTGCAGATACTCGAGTCGCTCGCAGGAAGTGTGGGAAGCCGCTTCGCCGAACGTTCGAAGTCACTTCTGGGCCGGCTCAAGAACGACACCGACCTTCCGGTGGAGAGCCGCCTTTTAATCGAGGATATCACATCCGACGGAACCCTTTTCAGAGAGATCGAAGAGGCGATCGTGTCAACGCGATGTCTACGATTCGACTATCACGGGAAACGAAGAAGTGTCCACCCCTACCGCATTGTCAACTTCGAAGGGTACTGGTACCTGCTGGCCAGGGAAAAGGAGAGCGGACTGGTCAAAAAATTCTATATCAAAGAGATTCGGAATGCGGAGCCGACCGAGGAGACTTTTCTCCCGGACCGGGCGCTGAAAGAGAAGATCGCCGGCGCTCTCAACGCATGGTTCGACCCCAATCTCGAGCCTTTCGATCTGCACCTGCTTGTCAAAGCCCCCATTGTCAAATATCTCGAACGAAGGCCGCTGAGCCCCAGCCAGCAGATCGTCGCACGACATGAAAACGGCGATATCGAGATCTTCCTGAAAGCCACATCCGTCAGGGAATCTCTGGCCCTGCTCAAGACATGGATCCCCGATCTGATCGTTCTTTCACCCGACAACGTCAAAAATGCCTACGAAAATCTTCTGAAAACGACTCTTGAGAGACAAACCGGACACGACGCCGTCTGAGGGCTCCTCTATCATGACACCATCGAAACACCGAAGGAGTCGTCATGATAGTCAAATGTTTCATATCCGCTTCAAAAAACCGATGGATCCTCTGGGGAGCGTTCGGACTGGGCTTTTTCCTCCCTCCCTTTTTCCTTCTCTTCCTCCCCCTCGCCGCCCTCAAAGCGTGGAAAGAGCTCAGGAGCGAATACGAAGATGTCGCCCGCTACTGGGAGAGTGCCTCCGAAGGGGCCCTGCAGAGCCTTCTTGAGCAGGAGGAGAGGGGCTTTCAAAGCACTCTCTTCTCCGCCAGTCCGGCATGAGATGGTATAATCCTTTTAAAAACATAAAAAAAGCTTTTCGTTTCCGAAAGGAACTGTATGGAAGACCGCTATTTCAGACGCCTTTTCGCCACGGCGTTGGCAGTGATGCTGCTGATGCTGTTCTGGCAGAGCCTCCCTTTTCTCCAGAGTCTGCTCATAAGCCAGCAGGCCCAGCCGCGCCCCGTGACACCCCGGGGCAATCTGGCCGAGGACGAAAAGGCGACGATCGAACTTTTCGAACGCACCAAAAACTCCGTCGTCTACATCGCCACCACCAAAGCGGTCGTCGATCCGTGGACCCGAAACATCTACAACATTCCCCGCGGGACCGGGTCGGGTTTCGTCTGGGACGAACTGGGGCATATCGTCACCAACTGGCACGTCATCGAAGGGGCCAGCGAAGCGCGTGTCAGGCTCAGCGACGGCCGCGACTACCACGCCGTGCTCGTCGGCGCATCGAGACGCCACGATCTGGCCGTATTGCGTATCAACGTACCGATCAAACGCCCGACCCCGGTCATGATCGGGACCAGCCACGACCTGAAAGTGGGGCAGAAGACCTTCGCCATCGGCAACCCCTTCGGCCTCGACTGGACGCTCACCACGGGCATCGTCTCGGCACTCGACCGGACGATGACCGAAAGCACCGGCGCCGTCATCCACGATCTGATCCAGACCGACGCCGCCATCAACCCCGGCAACTCGGGAGGCCCCCTGCTCGACAGCGCCGGCCGGCTCATCGGTGTCAACACGGCCATCTTCAGCCCTTCGGGCGCCTACGCCGGCATCGGTTTCGCGATCCCCGTGGACACGGTCAACCGGATCGTCCCCCAGCTCATCGCCTACGGCAGATACCTCGAACCCTCCCTGGGGATCCAGACCGACGAACGGATCAACCGTCTGGCCCAGGCGAGACTCGGTTTCGACGGGGTCATGGTACTGCGTGTCATTCCGGGTACTTCCGCCGAAAAAGCGGGACTGCGCGGCATCGTCCTCTACCCGGACGGCTCCTTCGACCCGGGCGACATCATCCTCTCCATCGACGGAAAGCCGGTACACTCCGTCAAAGAGATGAACGATCTTCTCGAAAAGTACAGCATCGGAGATGTCGTCACCGTCGAGATCGCCCGTGACGGACGGATACTCAAAAAAGAGCTGATGCTCGAACCTGTGAGGAGTTGAAGATCGAAACGAAAAAAGTTGGAATGCGAATGGGAAAGTTCATCAAATTCCTGCTTTTTCCCGCAATCTTCTTCGGACTCTTCACTCCACTCTTTTTCCATCTGGGAGAATTTCTCGATATTTCGGAAATACCGGAAAATTCCGATCTGATCGTATCGCTGGGTGGCGACAGGGACTACGATCATGTCGCCAATCGCCCATTCAACCCATTAAGTGCAATTCAAGCCGACATTTTACCCAGTTCCATGAGCATTTTCGAGAAGAA
>NZ_JAOZOZ010000097.1 GCF_029933015.1 Hydrogenimonas sp.
CTACAAAGGAGCGAATATGAAAACGACAAAAGGTTTGGCCCTTGGCCTGATGGTTGCAACTCTGCTGGGAGCGCCTGCTTTGATGGCGGGCAATGGAATCGTCCATGGCAGCGGCATGGTGAAAGGAAGCGGTGTGGCCCATGGTCAGGGTATTTTCAAAGGAAGCGGGACAGCCCATGGTACCGGCGTCGCCGTGTGGCGTGGAAAAGATGGCCGTATTCATCATAAAAGAGGAACCGGAACGGTTCATGGCCACGGCGTCGTCATCGGACGGGGTACCGTGGCGGGCCATGGACGCGGAATGGGACGAGGCTGCGCCGCGGGACACGGCAAAGCGCGAAGATTCCGATAGAACGACGGAGGATGCTTCCTCCGCCGTTTCGTCGGGTCTCTACCGGCTTTTCTCCTTTTGGTAGAAGAGCAGGTAGAGGGCCGGCAGCACCAGGAGGGTCAGCAGTGTGGAGCTGACGATACCGCCGGTGACTACCACCGCCAGCGGATACTGGATTTCGCTGCCCACACCGGTCGCCCACAGCAACGGCAGAATGCCGAAGAGAGTCGTAAATGCCGTCATCAGTACAGGGCGCAGACGGAGGGATGCGGCGTCTTTCAGCAGTGTTTCGAGCGGTACGTCGGGAAATTTCGCCCGCAGGTCGTCGATGAAGCTGACCAGCACGATGCCGTTGAGGATCGCGATGGCGAAGATCGCGATGAAGCCGACGATCGCCGAGACGCTGAGGTACTCGCCGCTGAGTACGAGCGCCGCGATGCCGCCGATGAGGCCCAGCGGCACGCCGAGCAGAATCAGCAGCGATTTCTTGAAGGAGTTGAACGCCGTATAGAGCAGCAGCACGACAAGAACCAGCGTGATCGGAATGATGACCATCAGTTTTCGGGTCGCCTCCTGCATATTCTTGAAATCGCCGGCCCAGCGGATGAAGTACCCTTTGGGTATCTTCACACTCCGGCGGATCTTTTCATCCGCCTCTTCGACGAACGACGCGATGTCGCGGTTTTCCACCTCCATCGAAATGACCATGTAGCGGCTGAGGTTCTCCCGCTTGATGAAGGATGGCCCCTGTACGACCGTGACGTCGCAGAGTTCGCCCAGCGGGACCATCTTTCCGCTTCGGCTGCGAAGCAGCACGCTCTTGAGCGCGTCGATATCCCTTTTTGCCCCTTTGATCTTCGGCACGATACCGAAACGACGTACTCCTTCGATCTTTTCGGTCACCGGTTCTTCGCCGATGCCGTGACGGATGACGCGCATCACCTCGTCCACGCCGATGCCGTAGCGTGAGAGTGCAAGAAAGTCGGGGCGTATCGTCACCTGCGCCTGTCCCAGCTGCGTCTCGACCTCGGTGCGCTCGAGACCTTCGACACCCTGGAGAACCCGCTGAATCCGGGAGGCGATCGCATCCATCTCTTTCTGGTTCTCTCCGAAGATCTTGACGGCGAGCTCCGCCTTGACACCTTCGAGCAGCTCTTCGATCCGCATCGCGATCGGCTGTGTCGGAACGAACTGCACGAAATCGAAACGCTTCTGGAGATCCCGGGTCATCCTTCCGGCCAGTACGGGGAGATTTTCGATCCCGGGTCTGAGTGTCAGCAGCACCTCCATGTAGTTGCCCTGTGCCGTCTCTCCCTTTTCGCTGCGGCCGATCATGCTCAGGACGCTTTCGACCTGCCCGGGGTAGGCTTTCAGCAGATAACGCTCGATCTTTTTGGCCGTTTCGATACTCTGTCCGAGCGCAGTCCCGGGAATGGCGATGACACGGTACATGATCGACTCTTCGTTCAGTTCGGGCATGAATTCACGCCCCTGCTGGCCGAGGAGCCAGGCCGAGACGGCGAAAAGCAGAGTGGCCAGAAGGGTCACGGTTTTCGCCCGCTTCAGGCAGAACTCCAGCAGCGGCACATAGAGCGACTTGATGGCCCGCATCAATGGGCTGGCACCGCTTCCGGCAGGCCTGAGAAGCAGATAGCTCAGCACCGGCACCAGCAGCATCGCCACGGCGAGAGATCCGAGCATGACGAAGACGATGTCGATCGCCATCGGCGTGTAGAGCCTTCCCGCCAGTCCTCCGAGGCTCAGCAGCGGGATGAAGACCGCCGCGATGATCAGCAGGGCGAAGATGACCGGTTTGGCCACGCCCGCCGTCGCTTCGGCGATGATCTCTAGGCGCGTTGCATCCGGTTTGTCGTGCAGCAGCCGAAAAGCGTTTTCTACGACGACGATCGTGCCGTCGACGATCATGCCGATCGCGATGGCGAGCCCGGAAAGGCTCATCAGGTTGGCGCTGATGCCGTATTCGCGCATCATCAGGAAGGCGATGAGCAGAGAGAGCGGCAGTGAAAGAATCACGATGAACGCACTGCGCAGCTCGAAGAGAAAGAGAAAGAGCACGATCGCCACGAGCAGGGCGCCGGTAAGCAGGGCGTTCGTCATCGTGTTTACCGCTTTGTGGGTGATTTCGGTGCGGTCGTACACCGTTTCGATCCGCACACCTTCGGGGAGCGCCGCGTCGACGAGCGGCAGTTTCGCCTTGATGGATTCGACGACTCTGGCGGCGTTGGTCGCGGTGCGTTGCAGCACCATCCCGAACATCGCCTCTTCGCCGTCGATCGTGACGGCACCGAACCTCGGGGCTCTGCCTTCACGCACTTCCGCGATGTCGCCGACCGTCACGGCCCGGGCCTCTTTGGCGCGTACGACCGTGTTGCGTATGTCGTCCATGCTTTTGTAGAAACCGTCGCCCCGGATCAGGTACTGTTCGCGGTTCATTTCGAGATACTGCCCGCCCGCGTTGAGGTTGGCTCTTTGAAGGGCGTCGACGATCTCGTCGTAGGTGACGTCGACAGCCTGCAGCCTCTTCGGGTCGATCAGCACTTCGTACTGTTTCTCGAAACCGCCCCATCCGATCACCTCCTCGACACCGTCGACCGATTTGAGCATCGGAGCGACGACATACTCCTGCAGCTCCCGCAGCTGCGCGAGGGTGTGCCTGCCGCTTTCGTCCGCGAGCCGGTACCAGAAGACCTGCCCGAGACCTGTCGTGTTGGGGCCCATGACCGGTTTTCCCCATCCTGAGGGGATATCGACGGTGTTGAGCCGTTCGGTGACGAGCTGGCGCAGGAAATAGATGTCGTAACCCTCTTCGAAAAAAATCGACACATAGGAGAGGCCGAAAATGGAGTTGCTGAGGATCATCTTGACTCCCGGAAGCCCCGCCATCGCCGATTCGATCGGATAGGTGATCAGCTTTTCGATATCCTGGGCGGAGTTGCCCGGGCTTTCGGTATAGATCACGACCTGTTTGGGGGTGATGTCGGGAAAGGCGTCCACCGGGATTTCGGTGTAGGCTTTGTAGCCGAACCCCGCAATAGCCAGGAAAAGGGCGATGACGAGAAACTTGTAGCGAATCAGCAGTTTGAAAAACCCTTCCATCACCGCCTCCTCGCCACAAACAATCGCGGCGCAAAGCGCCGCCCCAATGACCAATGACCAATGCCCAATTTCCAGGCACGCAGTGCCGTTTTAGTGCCCATGTCCGCCCATCCTCTCTTTGAGCGCCATCGACTTGACGAACCAGACCCCGTCGCTCACGTAGGGTTCACCGGGATGAAGCCCGCGCACCGCGACATCGTTGCCGAAGCGTTCCAGAATCTTTACGACACGCGGCTCGTAGGGCAAAGCTTCGTGACGGTGCTCTTCACCCTCCTCTTCGTGGCCGTCGTGTTCTTCCTCCCCGCCATGCTCTCCTTCCGCCGTCGGTACGAAAACGACCCATTCCCCTTCGAACATCGTCAATCCGCTTTTTTTGACAGCGACACTTTTTTCAAAAGGCGGCACTTCGATCTCCATTTCGCCGAAAGCGTCGAGCAGCAGGGATTTTCGGGAACTTTCGATCCAGAAGAGCATTTGGGCGCGCTGCGTCTCTTCGTCCACTTTGGGCAGAAGACTCAGGTAGCGGCATTCGAAACGCTCGTCGCCGATACGCAGTATTCCCCTGGCCGTTTCGGGCATACGGAGCGCATCGGCCACGCTCACGTAGGCCAGGGCGTAGTAGCCGCTCTTCTGCACCAGCGAGACGATCGGCGTTTCGGCCGTGAGGTTGGTGTGCAGCGGGACGAGCAGGCGGCTGACCAGCCCGTCGGCATGGGCGCGGATCGTCAGCGTGTCGGTCGCCGTTTTCAGTTTCGCCGGGTCGATTCCGAGCGATTTCAGCTGCGAAGCCAGCGTGTTCCTCTCCGCTTCGACGGCGGCCAGCGCGATCTCTTCGCGGTTGACGTCCTGGCGCGAAGCGAGCCCTTTGGCATAGAGGTTTTTCGTCGAAGCCAGACGCTCCCGGGCCGCCTTGATTGTGTTTCCCAGCGCCAGGTAGTTCGCCGTCATTCCGGAGAGTTCCAGTGACTTGACCGCCGCGACCGGTTCGCCCCGTTCGACGGTGGCGCCCGGTTCGACGAAGTAGCGTTCCAGATGACCGCCGAGGCGCGAAACGATCCGCTGGCGCTGGTTGCTCAGCTGTACGATCTTCGCGTTGACGCGCAGGATCTTTCCAAAGCCTCTTTCGACCGCTTTGGCGATGACGATGTCGGATGCCGCCAGTGTCACGGCCGCCAGGATGAGTAGAGTGAGTGTTTTTTTCATTGGTCGGTTCCTTGCAGATAGTCGATTTGTATGTGATACAGGTCGTTGAGGTAGCGGATTTGCAGAAGTTTCCGCTTCGTTTCGATCAGGCCGTTCTGAGCCTGTATGAGATCGAGCAGCGAAGTCTGGGCCGTTTTGTACCCTTCCGTGAAAAGAGCCAGCAGTTCGGCCTGTTTCCGCCGCTGGCGTTTCAGCGCTTCGTGGTGGCGCATCAGCGCGTGGAGGCGCCGCTCGAGCGCTTCGAGCTTCGTCCGCTGCATGCGTTCGACACTTTCGGCTTCCAGAGCCTTCTGTCTGGCACGAACCTTCGCGAGCCGCTTCTCCTCTTCGTAGCGGTTGAAAAAAGGAAGATCCACGCCCAGGCCGATGCGTGCGATCGACTGTTCCGGTTCCTCTTCGTATTCGGCCGAGAGCCGGTAGGTTTTCACGCTTCTGTCGTTCATCTTCGCTTCGGCCTCGAGCTGCCCGACCCGGGCTTTCAGAAGTTCCAGTTCGGCGTTGTTCATTCCGTTCGCGGCAACGCCGGCCGGCCGCATCGGGTAGAGAAATACCGCATCGATCTGCGGCTTCCCTGGAGTCTGCGCCGTCGAGAGAAGATCGTAGTAACGCTCGAGGATGCGGCGCTCCTGTTCGACGAGGCGCGATTCGGCCGCGATACGCTGCAGCGATGCCTGCATCACCTTCGCCCGGGTGCCGGCACCCTCTTTGAAGCGTTCCTCCGCGATCGTTTCGAGCCGTTTGGCGAGATCGATCTCCTCTTTCATGAGTTCGCCGGCATGAACCGCTTCGACATAGGCCGCGAACCGGCTTCGAAGCATGGCTCTAAAGCCGGCCCGGCTCTTTTCGAATCTCTTTCGCGCGACCGTCTCCAGTGAATCGGCATGGAGCCGGAGGTCGTCGCCGAGGCCGAAAACACGGACAGGCTGCGAGATATTGGCACGCCAGCCGTTGTCGTCGTTTCCGTTGTCCGTGTCGAAGCGGCTCGCCTCCACTTCCAGCGACGGATTGTCGTAGCGCAGCGCCATGGCCCCTTCGAGCCGGGCCGCATCGCTTTCGAGCTTCGCGCTTTGCAGCGCGGGCGCTTTTTGCAGGGCATCGGCTTCGAAAGTACGGTAGTCGATGGCAAAAAGCGGCGATATGGCCAATAAGAGGAATGTCGTGATGGATTTCATCCAAATCTCCTGAATTTTTGGGATGGGTT
>NZ_JAOZOZ010000098.1 GCF_029933015.1 Hydrogenimonas sp.
TCGGAGGCGCGAAAAACGCCGGTATGAAAACCTGTCTGGTGCGTACCGGAAAGTTTCGCCCCGAAGATCTCGAAAGAGGGATCGAACCCGACCTCGTGATCGATTCGATCGCCGAGCTGGCAAGTGTCATAATGGGAGAATAAGATAATGAAGAAGAAAAAAATCAATCTGACTTTGAAAGAACGAAAGCTTTTAGAAGAGATTGAACGTGGAGAGTGGAGAGATGTTGAGATGACAGAAGATGAAAAAGATCGTTTGAAAAAATATGCGATCCTAACAAAAGCACTTAACAAAAAAGAGAAACATTAAGAAGATATTCAGATATTTTCGATCTCTAAAATGATCTATTAAAAAAAGAATTTTTCTCTAAGTTTTTTCTCCAGCCCTTTCGCCGCCTCCAGTATTGCGGCTTTTGGGCTTTTTGCAGAGATCCCTTTGACGCGGTAGCGGCGGCTCTGTATCACCTTATTGTCTCCATCGTGCATTTTCAGATCCACCGTCCCTTTGACGATGAAAAAGCCGTGGGAGCGGTCCTGCGAGAGGGTGGGGAGGAGCGAGATGCGTATCGCTTCCGTTGGGCAGCGGGAGGTGTCCAGCACGGGAAAGCCCCGCTCCGAAAGGGCCGAGGCGACCGTTTCGGCGAAAGGTTCCATAGCGGGGTCGGAGGCGCTTTCGATGCAGAAGCGGAGGCTCTTTTTCGCCCGCTCTTTCGTTTTCGCGTATCTCAAAAATGCCTCTTCGCTCTTTTTGTAGAGCGGTTCGTAGGCTCTGTCCAAAGAGGCGAGGATCGTCGCTTTGGGCAGCAGCGGCCCAGTGATCCTTTCGGCTTCGGCCGCTTTGTCGTAGCGCTCCAGCGCGTTGGCGTTTTTCGCCTCCCGCCAGAGCGATTCGGCCCGGCCGTTTTCCCGCACGATCTCCTTTTCGAGGGGTCGTACGAAGTCGTCGCGCCGGACGCCCGCCAGGACGAGGTAGCGGTCCCAGGCGGGGTGGGCGCTTTTGAGGGTCCGGTAGTGGGTGACGGGCAGCTTCGCCACCGTCGTTTCGATGTCGTGGGAGCGCTCCGTCTCCACATATTCGTAGACATCCTCGTGGGTATACTCGCGGGAGCGGTATCTCGAAGAGACGGTGACCGATACGCGGGCCAGCAGGTCGGCCAGCGCCTGTTTCGTCGCCTCCTCCATCGTCTTCCCTTCGCCGACGCCGTAGAGCCATCCGCCGCCGTTTTGGGGAGGCTCCAGATACCACGCCGGCAGGGTGCGCTCCGCAGGCGACGGAGTGGGTGCCGCGCTTTTTGAGGCGCATCCCGTCAGCCAGAGCAGCGCGGGTAGGAGAAGGAGAAAGAGGCGTCTCATCGCGCCATCTGCCTCTTCGCCGCCTCCCGAGCCTCGATGGCGCGCTCGATGCGGACGATGGCGGCGTCGACCAGTTCGTTGGGCTCGCCGAAACAGCGCTCCGCCAGCAGGTAGAGGGACCGTGCCTCTTTGAGGGACCCCCTGATCTCTTTCACCACCCCCAGGTCGTAGGCGGCGGTTCCGCTCTTTTCACCGGTGGAAGCGAGCAGCATGCCAAGAAGCCGTTCCGCCCGGTCGTAGCGCCTGTGTTCGATATATTCCAGGGCGTTTTCGAGCAGCTGTTTCTGGTCGCGGGTGTAGTCGATGTCGGGGTCCTCCATCAGTTCGACACTGTGGTAGACGTAGTGGGGCGTGAGTTTGGAGACGAAGGCGTCGGCGACCCTGTCGGCCAGCGTGTCGAGTATCTCCTGCCTGGCCGGCAGCGCCGTCCCGCCGTCGGAGCAGTGGCGCCAGGTGGCCGTCTTGCGTATCGTTTCGGCGTGGATGATGTCTCCGCGGCTGATGTCCACCAGCTTCACCTGGGCCGCGACGACGCCCCGCCGTTTTCTGCAGGAGACTTTGTATTCGCGGGTTTCTTTGCATTTTTTGTCGACACATTCGGTGCGGGTTTCGTAGTAGTAGGTGTCGTCCACGTCGGCGGCGGTGACGACCCCGTCGATCAGGGCCGAAGCCCCCAGCAGACGGCCCGCTTCCGCCGCCTTTTTCTCCTCGGTCAGGCCCGACTCCTGCAGGCGGATCTCATCGAGGATCTTCTCGAGCTCCTGGCGCGTCACCACGGTGAACCACGGCTCGCCGTCCACCCGCACCGCCGCCGCTTTCGACTCGATCTTTTCGCTCAGGCCGATGCGGTCGTTCCTGAAAGGGTAGACGGCCACCCGCTTCGCCTCCGCGGCCCGGTCGATCTCGGCCGGCTGCAGCGACGCCACCTGCACCGTTTTGGAGCAGCCGGCGAAAAAGAGCGCCGCCATGGTAAGAAGAAGGAAAAGTCTCATCGCTTACCGGGGAACTCTTCGTCGAGCGCTTTGAGGGCCTGCTTCGCCTGGAACTGCTGCCAGAGTGCCTCGTCGTTTCTGTAGCTGCTGACGATGGCCTGTTTCGCCGTTTCGTCCACTTTGTCCCTGTCCACCTTGACCAGCAGGTAGATGGAGCCGTCGGCCGGGTTTTCCCAGTAGGCTTCCTGCTGCGAGTCGTGCAGCGTCACCCGCGCCACCTGTTTGGAGACGTTTTCCACCACGCGCTCCACCGTCTCGTCGTCACCCACGCCCGTCGAGCGGGCGAACTGCGTCGTACGGGCTTTCACGTCCAGCGCCACCTGCTGCGCCAGGTTGGCCCGGGCGTCGGCCAGCGCCTCTTTGCGGGCGAAGCCGAACCCCAGCTTGCCCACCTTCGCCGTACCCACCGCCGCGTAGTACCTGTCGTCGTGGTGCAGGCCGCACACCCACCGCGGCGCCTCCTGCCCCCCGATGGTACACTCGCTTTTCAGCTGGTCCGGATCGGGATTTTTCGAACTGCACCCCGTAAAGAGCAGCACTCCCGCCGCCAAAATCGTCAAACCGTGTCTGTAGATCATTTTTCGCTCCTTTCGCTACCGCTGTTTTGAAAAATCTCTGTCCAGCGACTCCACCGCCTCTTTGGCCTGCTTCTGCTGGTACTGCGCGTCTTTGTTCCTGTAGGCCGGCGTCGGCTCTTTCGACCCGCAGCCCGCCAGCACGACAAGCGCCAGAAACGCCGCCGTCCAGATTCCCGCTCTCATCGTCGTCCTTTCCTCTCATTCTTTTGCACCGATTTTAACATACCCATCATAAATCGATCGTGGAGTTCACGAAGCCCTTCTCTTCGAAAAACTTCAAAAACGCTTCCGCGTCCACTTCGTCGATATGGCAGATCGCCACCTCGTAACTCTGTCTGCCCCCTTCGTCGTAGGCGCACACCTCCTGGATGTAACACCCCGGCGGCAGAGGCGAGTCGGGATCGTCTACGGTAAATATCCATTCGGACATCGTGGAGACGGCCAGATGCTTCGCAAACCAGCGCATGGCGCGCAGATAGCTCGCCACTTTCGCTTCCGTCGTCACATTCAGATCGCACGCCAGCGTGAAAAGGCGCATACTCTCGAGCGTTTCGTGGGTTTCGCAGAGCCGGCACCCTCTGGGAAGCAGCGCCTCTTCGAAATGGTCGGTTTCCACATAGATCACGTTCATACCGTTTTCCTCCTTTCACTTTCCCCATCATAGAGGAGGGCGGCGACAGGTTGTGTCGGCAGGAGGGTCTCTTCTTTATATGCGCGTTCGTTTTTTCAGAACCCGGAAGAGACCTATGAGACTTATTAGTATCCAGAAAGACTCGATAAGCACGGAAGCCATGTTCCAGTTATAGCTCAGAGAGTAGAGAATCAATGCGGACCCTCCGGCATTCAAAAGAGAGAAAGTGAGGGTTTCCGAAGAGATTTTTCCGATTTGAAGCAGAAAATAGGTGACGATGATGATCGCCACCCCCGTAGTACCTACGATATCGTGCGTTTCAAACATTGTATTTACGACCGAATTTCTGCAACAACATCTTTCCGATACCCACAATATGATTGCGATGTGCTTCATCCATACGGATATAGTAGTTCATTTTATTGCTGGGGAACCATTGGACGGCCTGGGTAGGGGCTTCGTTTTCGGCATCGTACACGGCGATTTCAGATACGAAATGAAACTCATCCGGCGGAATGAGACAGAATGAGACCTGTTCTTTTTCATAGTCGTGCTTGTCGCTGAAATCTACGATGGATCCGTGAATTTTCTGTGTATTGGGCAGAAAGTAGGTATAGACTTTCCCATCCGCCAGATTTTTCTTGACCGTTTCAAATATGACATTCTCTTGTTCTTTGGCTTCCTGCACGCCGATATCGTTGGTCATGTCGTGGGTGAAGACCCAGATGTCTTTCGCTTTTCTTTCTATCTCGGACAGATGTCTTTCGCTGATGATGTCACCCAGCCCCTGTCCTTTGATGAAAGCTTCCAGAATTTTGTAGCGCTCTTCATAATCTTCTTTCACCTGTATGCGTGCCATCAGTGCGAAAATAACCATAGAAATCAGCACGATCAAAAAAGCGGTCGTAGCACCGATCAGTACGTTCATGCCTCCTAATTTCTCTTTCATGAAATCGAGGTAAAAGGCGGACAAAAAAGTCAAAAGGGTCAGAAGTATGATGGCCCATTGGCTTTTAATGAATGAAATCATGAAAATCTCCCGTTTATTATTGTTGGTATCATACCAAAAGACTTCGTGCCGGGAAAGCTAGATTGGTTTTTTTTCCGTTTATAAAATCGCTAAGCAATGTTTCATTAAAATATTTTTTTATGTTCCAAAAATCAATTTCAACAAAAAGTCTGTCTCTCTATCGTGAACGACACCACCTGTCGTGAGGAGAAGGCAGAATATCGTGATGGATCGGTCGTTTCTGCGACAGTATCCCAAATATCTTCGCATAGCGGCCGGTGACGGCTTTTCGACTCAAGAGAAACGTACTGGAAAGCATGGCTTCCGTGCTGAATAGAATGATGACAACAGATCATGAAAAACGGTCGTTCCGGTGGAGGGTTGAAATTTGTTAAAATGACGGAATTATTCGATCAAATTCAAAGAAAGGCAAACTTATGGCTATTACGAAAAAGACCATCGAATCCCATCTCGAGGCTCTGAACATCTACCACAAAAAAGAGAAAAAGGGGCTGATCGCCTACGATCCCGACGCACCCTCCGTAGAGATTTCCATCGTATTAATGGATGGCGGTCGCACGATGCGCATGATCGCCAGGTCGACGAAACTCCAGAACCTGCTCAAAAAAAAGAACAGACTCCAGGAAAAAAAGTGCGAGCTGTTCGAGGAGCTGCTCCGCTACAACGCCAAAACGAAATTCGGCACATGGGAGCTTTCCGGAGACGAGTTGCGATACGCCGTCGAATTTCCCATCGAAGACGGTACCGTGACGCAAAATCAGTTCGCCCGTATGTTTCGGCAGATCGACGTGCAGTCGAAACGCTTCGACAAGATCATCAAAACCCTGAAGCCCTGACGAAACATCCCGAATTTTGCAAATATCAGTATAGGGCCGTCGGCCCTTTCGTATCTGTAAGAGAGGAAGTTTGGTTTTGAAAACCGACATGAAGTTGATCGAAAAAGCATGAGAGGAGTTTCGAGCTACTCCGAAATCATGTGAAAAAATATGAAAACTACGAACATCCCGAATCGGTTATAGGGGGTGCCATATTTTTCGAAGCAAAATTACATGAAAGTTTTAAATTTTCTTATTGAGCGAAATACTTCCCTATCTCCTGTTCGATTTTCTCTTTCCAGAGATGATTGCCCGGTTCGTCCGGGATTTCGTGCAGCACTTCTTTGTAAACGCTTTCGGCTTTTATCAGATCTTTATCTCCAATCAGGGCTTTGAGATAATCGTAATAATCCT
>NZ_JAOZOZ010000099.1 GCF_029933015.1 Hydrogenimonas sp.
TCTGCTGCAGATCCTCGGAATCTTCGGCAGTGACGAGTAATCTTTCGGAGCCGAAGCTCTTTCGGCTCGTCGACGCGAATCTCAACCGCCTCAAAGAGGGGATTCGCGTCATCGAAGACATCAACCGCTATATCTACGACGACCAGAACATCACTTCGAAACTGAAATCCCTCCGACACCTCGCGAAAATCGACAACTACCTGAAGATACTTCCCCACCGCGACATTCAAAACGACGTACTGAAAAAGAGTATCGAGACGGAATTGAAAAGAGAGAGTGTCGAAAGCCTTCTGCTGGCCAACTACAAACGGGCCCAGGAAGCATCCAGAGTGCTGGAAGAAGCCTTCAAGCTTATCGATGCGAAGAAGTCGGAAGATTTCAAGACGATACGCTATGCGCTCTACGCTCTGGAGCAGGAGAATTTGACGGGAAACGGAAAACCGTAAACGGCGGAAGCGCCGTATCGGCGCTTAGATCGTGTGTTTTTTGAGAAAGATTTCGATATTGCGCACGATGCCGGCGACGAGCTTCTCCCTGGCTTCCACGCTGGTCCATGCGATATGGGGAGTGATAAGCAGCCGATCGCCGTTTTTCACCCTGTAGAGCGGCGAATCCTTCGGCAGCGGCTCTTTTTCCGTGACATCCAGACCTGCATAGATCCCATCTTCGTCGATCGCCCGTGCCAGGGCGGATTCGTCGACGATACCCCCTCTTCCGAGGTTGAGAAGAATGGCACCTTTTTGCATCTTTTCCAGACGGGTACGATCCAGCAGATTTTTCGTCCTTTCGCTCAAGGGGGCATGAATGGAGACGACATGGGAGGTGCTCAGCAGCGTATCGAGCTCCATCCGGGGATAGAAAGGATCGTCGTTTTCGCCGCTTGTGGAGTAGTAAACCACCGTCGCTCCGAACGCCTCGGCCGCCTTGGCAACCGCTTTTCCGATGGTGCCCAGACCGATAATGCCCCACTGTTTTCCGTGCAGCTCGTGAAAAGGTCTCTCCACGCAGGTGAAGATGCCCGATTCCGCCCACGCACCCGATTTGACATGATGGTCGTAATAGGGGAGCTTCTCCATCAGATAGAAGAGCATCGCGAACGTATGCTGCACGACACTGTAGGTCGAGTAGCCGGCCACGTTTTTGACTTCGATCCCTTTCCGGGCGGCATACTCCAGATCCACGTTGTTCATACCCGTCGCCGCGACACATATGAGCTTCAGACGGGAAGAGGCGTCGATCACCCTTTGGTCCATGACCACTTTGTTGGTGATGACGATTTCCGCATCCTTGCATCTTTCGATCGTCTCATCCGGAGATGTTTTCCCATGGATCTCCACCTCTCCGAATGTCTTGAAAACGGTCAGATCGATATCGTCTCCCAGCGTTTTGGCATCGAGTATGACGATTTTCATCACTTCTGCTTTTTCTCTTTTTCGTCGTTTCGTTTCGAATGTTCATAAAAGTAGTTGGTCGCTTCAACGAAGCCGTCGATGCTTCCGCAGTCGAAACGGCGGCCTTTGAATTTGTAGGCCATCACCATCCCTTTCTTCGCCTGGGCCATCAGGGCGTCGGTGATCTGGATCTCTCCCCCTTTGCCGGGTTTGGTCTCTTTGATCAGATCGAATATGTCGGGGGTGAGGATGTAGCGGCCGATAATCGCCAGATTGGAGGGTGCCTCTTTGGGATCGGGCTTTTCGACCATCGTATCGACCATGATCAGATCGGTATCGATCGACTTGCCGGCGACTACGCCATATTTGTCGACCTGATCCATCGGCACCTCCTGTACCGCCACGATGGAGCAGCGGTATTTGTTGTAGACCTTCACCATCTGCGCCAGGATGCCCTCACCCTCTTCGTTGGTGCACAGGTCGTCGGCCAGAAGCACGGCGAAAGGCTCGTCTCCGATCAGAACGCGGCCTTTGTAGATCGCATCACCCAGCCCCTTCATCTCGATCTGGCGCGTATAGGTGAAGGTACACTTGTTGATGAGATCTCTGATCTCGTGCAGAAGATACTCTTTGGGGGTGCCGTAAATCTGATGTTCGAGCTCGAAACTGACATCGAAATGGTCTTCGATGGCGCGTTTGCCCCGTCCGGTAATGATGGCCATGATATCCATCCCGGCCTCCACCGCCTCCTCGACGCCGTACTGGATCAGGGGCTTGGCCATGATGGGCAGCATCTCCTTGGGCATCGCCTTGGTGGCGGGAAGAAAGCGGGTGCCGTATCCGGCGGCAGGGAAGAGACATTTTTTTATCATGCGGTTTACCTTTTTCTATATTTTTTTATCAAAAACAACGAAATTGTACCAAAAGCGGCAACGATAACGATCGAGGCTCCGGCGGAGAGATCGTACCAGTAGGCCAGGAAAAGTCCTGTAACGATATAAATAATCGACACAATGATCGAAAAAATTACCATACCCCCCAGGGATCTGACATAGCGTTCGGCGGAAAAGCTGGGCATCGTCAGCAGAGCGATCAGCATGATGAGCCCTACCAGCCGCATCGCGAGCACGACCGTCACGGCGACGAGTCCCAGAAGAAGCAGATGCAGAAGTTCCGTTTTCACCCCCTGCAATCTCGCGAATACCGGATCGAAACTGAGCGCTATAAAATCGTAATAGAAGTACCAGACAAGACCCAGAGCCGTCAGATCGAAGAGCGCCATCATTTGGATATCTTCGAGACCGACGGCGAGAATGGAACCGAAGAGAAAACTCATAAGATCGACATTGTATCCCGGCGTCATATCGCTGAGGATCACACCGATCGCCATGCCGACGGCCCAGACGATACCGATGACGGTATCGGCCCGATGGGCATACCGGTAGGCGACGAAAGAGATGACGGCGGCGGCCAGCAGTGCAGCCACCATCGCCCCCGTCAATACGGAGGTACCGAAAAAGATGGCGGCACCCACACCCCCGTAGGTGGCGTGGGCGATACCGCCGCTCATGAATGTCATGCGGTTGGCCATCGTCAGGGGACCGATCAGCCCGATCGCTATGGCAATGAGAAAGCCTGCCGCCAACGCATGCTGGAAAAAGGGCATCTGAAGGGCTTCAAGCATGCCGGCACTCCTCGGTGCATTCGATTTTTCTTCCCATGTCCTGCCAGAACTCCGCCCCGCAGTAGTGCCCCTCGTGCCCCTGCAGCTGCCGTTTGATCTGATAACGGGTATGGGCGTCGATCGTGTGCATCACGGCCGTTTTGTGGACGTAGAGTGCGTGTCGGGCATACCCCATGACCATACTCATGTCATGACTCACCACGATCACCGTCATCTTTTCGTTCAGTCTCTCGAGCAGATCGAAAATCTCCCGCTGCCCGTTGAAATCGATGCTGGCGGTCGGTTCGTCGAGCATGAGGATCTGCGGGTCACTGATCAGAGCCCGGGCGATCATCACTCTCTGCCTCTGGCCGCCCGAAAGCTCGGCGATGCGACGATCGGCATATTCGGACATATTCACTTTTCCCAACGCCTCGAAAGCTTTCTGCCTGGAGTCGGCATCGTAGCGACGCCATCGGTTGCGACGATGCAGCAGACCCATCAAAACCACATCGAACACGGTAACGGGAAAATCGAGATTGTGCCCAGTCTCCTGCGGCACGTACCCTATGACGACATCGCTTTTTTCGGGCTCTTTTCCAAAAAGCCTGACATCGCCCTCCAGGGGTTTGACGATGCCCATCATCAGCTTCAGAAGCGTACTCTTTCCGCCGCCGTTGGGTCCGATGATGGCCAGAAAGTCTCCCGTTTCGACATCGAAGCTGATGTTTTCCAGCACCGGATCGCCGTTATACGAGAAGGTGACGTTTCGGACACGGACAGCGGGCTCACTCATTTGGAAGCTTCACACACTTTTTTCGCGATATCGAGCAGGTTCTCGGACCAGTCGGCCGAGAGGGAGTCGGCTTCAACGATTTTCGCACCGATCGATCTGGCGATCACTTCCGCACTTCTTTTGGAAAACTGCGGTTGCACGAAAAGTGTCCTGACACCCTCCTCCTTCGCTTCGCGTATCAGACGGACGATCTCCTTCGATTTCGGCTCTTTGCCCTCGATTTCGATCGGAATCTGCCTCAGCCCGTAGGTTCGCGCGAAATATCCCCAGGAGGGATGAAAGACCATCATCGCACTCCCTCTGCAGGGGGCCAGCCGTTTTTTCAACTCTCTGTCGAGCTGCTCGATCTCCTGCAGAAATTTCTTCAGATTTCTTTCGTAAATATCCTTATGGGCGGGATCGACACTCTCCAGCGCCAGGGCGATGTTTTTCGCCTGGATTTTCACCAGAGGCGGAGAGAGCCAGACATGGGGATCCAACGAGTGTCGAGTCTCCCGATTCCCGATTTCCGATTCTCGATTTCCGTGATGGTGGTGGGAGTCCATCGGCATCTTCCGGATGCCTTCGGTGATGTCGACGATCTTCATCCCGGGGTTCTGGGCGGCGAAACGGGGAAGCCACGCCCGCTCGAACGGCACGCCGATGGCGAAGTAGAGGTCCGCTTTGGCGATCGCTTTCATCTGGCTCGGTTTCGGTTCGTAGGTGGCGGGACTCGCACCCGGCGCCACCATCACCGTCACATCCGCCAGCTCTTTGGCGATCTTTTCGACGAACGTCTTTTCTGGCACGATGCTGACGACGACTTGCACTTTCGCCGCCAGAAAGGCCGGAAAAAGGAGTGTCAACAGAAGAACGATCGTTCGTTTCATCTATTTCTCTTTCCGTAATGGCGTGCCACATCTTCCATCTTGCGGCCCATGTTCAGAAGCACCATGTCGGCCAGCACCAGAGCCGCCATCGCTTCGGCCACGACGCTTCCGCGGATCGCCACACAGGGATCGTGCCTCCCTTTGAGCTCGCATGTCACCTCTTCGCCATGGACATCGAGCGTTTTGAGCGGCTTGAAGATGGATGGGGTCGGTTTGAAATAGACTTTCACTTCCAGTATATCTCCACTGCTGATGCCTCCCAGGGTGCCGCCGTGATGGTGGCTCGCAAACCCCTCCCGGGTCATTTCGTCATTGTTTCTGCTCCCCGCAAGTTCGGCACTGCGCACCCCTTCACCGATCTCGACTCCTTTGACGGCGTTGATTCCCATCATCGCATCGGCCAAAACGGCGTCGAGCTTGTAGTAGATCGGTTCGCCCAGTCCCACGGGCACGCCGGTCGCGCGCACCAGTGCCGCGCCCCCGATGCTGTCGTGGGCCTCTTTGGCACGCAGTACGGCATCTTTCTGCGCCTGCTCCATCGAAGGATCGAGGGCGAAGATTTCACTGTTTCTGGCGTAGTCGAAGTCGTACTTTCCCGCTTCGATTTCACCGATCTTGAAAATACCGCTTTCGACTTTCACGCCGATTTCGCGCAGCATCAGTTTCGCCACGGCTCCAGCCGCCACCCGTGCGGCCGTTTCACGTGCACTGCTGCGCCCGCCGCCGCGATAATCCCGGATGCCGTACTTCTCCCAATAGGTGTAATCGGCATGACCCGGACGGAAAAGTTCCTTGATATTGCCGTAGTCTTTCGATTTCTGGTTGGTGTTGTAGATCACCATCGCGATCGGCGTTCCTGTCGCCTTTCCTTCGAAAACACCGCTTAGAATCTCCACTTTGTCGGCCTCTTTGCGGGCGGTGGCGTAGGCGTTTTTTCCGGGCCGCCGCCGATCGAGTTCGGCCTGGATGAACGCTTCGTCGATCTCCAGTCCCGCCGGCACACCATCAAGAACGCAGCCGATAGCCGGACCGTGGGATTCACCGAAAGTGGTCATCACCAATCTTTTGCCAAAAGAGTTACTCACCTTTATC
>NZ_JAOZOZ010000100.1:0-1085 GCF_029933015.1 Hydrogenimonas sp.
ACGACACTCGTATCGCTGGACGACCATGCGACTTCCGTCGTCAAAGGAATGACCGTTCCGTCGGAAAAGAGTCCCGTAGCGCTCAACTGCACCGTCGTTCCGACCGGTTTGCTCATATCGGACTGATCGATCTGCAGTTTGAGCAGTGCGGCGTCCGACACGGCCATCTCTTTGGCGTCCTCGAGCGCTTTGCCCGCCGGCGTGGTCATTTTCGCGGAAATCGTCGCATCGCCTTTCGCCAGAGTCTTGACTTTCACGATCACCGGAGACTTCTGAGGAACGGCACGCAAAACCGTCTCGGGATAGACAAATTCGACTTTCGCGATTTTTTCGTCGCTGCTCTGCCAATCCACATAGGCGGAAACATCGAAGGTATAACCGCTCGTCGTCTCGCCGATGGCTTTGTACTGGACGCTGACGCCTGCCGGGATCTGTGTCGGCAGGCCGCTCTTTTTCATCAATGTGATTTTCTCGAGCGCTTCGATTCGCAAAGAGGCCTTGCCCGAAACGTCACCGACCTTCGCGACGACCTGCGTCTGGCCACCATCGACGAATTTGACATGACCATTGACTTCCGCCGTGGCGACGGCATCGTCTTCGGTGCTCCATGCCGCTTCTGTCGTCATGACTTTCGTCGTACCGTCACTGTAAACGCCGATAGCTTCGTATTCGACATTTCCCTTCACCAATGGGTACAGATCGGTCGTACCTTCTGCCGGCTCATCGACCGGCTGGACCTGTATACTCTGCAGCGTGACGACATGATCGTTATCGTTGTCGTCATCGCCTCCACAACCCGGCATAAAAAATGCCAGCACACCGATCAACATCAGTGTCAACAATTTGGTTCCCGCAGACTTCATACTGTCTACTCCTTCACATAAAATATTTTGTATCAACATCTATATCGGCACTAATCACCAATTCATACAATTTCAAACAAACATTAAGATATAAGTGATGATTTTTCACTTAAATTAGCAATTTTTTCATTTTAAATGAAAACTACAAGTGATTTATTAATACTTTATATTATATTTAATTGTTTATTGATCCTGTGAAGCACCATCTGAATACGGGAGTAG
>NZ_JAOZOZ010000100.1:1095-5802 GCF_029933015.1 Hydrogenimonas sp.
ATGAAAAAATAATTGATTACGCTCGTCTATTTTTTCTCTGTCGGCGGTCGGTTTTTATGTTTTGATTTTGAAGAGTACCATCTGGATACGGGAGTAGAAGTTGACAGCACCCTCTCCGGAGGTTTCGACGGCCAGAAAAGGGAGGTTCGGATAGCGGGCGGTCACGAGGGACTGGATGCCGTCGCTGACGGCCGAAGAGGGCATGCAGCCGAACGGTTTGACGCTGATAACCAGGTCGGCGCACCCTTTTTCGGCGCACTCGATGAAGTGGCCCACCTCCATGTGCCCTTCACCGCCGGTAGCGTCGAGGGTATACCACGGGGCGGCCAGTCTCGCCAGACGGTCCACATCGGGCAGGCGGTAGCCTTTCAGCCCCAGGGCCGCGGCGTAGAGGCTCCACTGCGCCTTCAGGCCGAATCGGCCCAGACGGTTGAGCAGATAGCGTTTCAGCGGCTCCGGATCCAGAAACGGGCCCTCCCCGGGAAGATGCGAGCGTTTGGCCGCTTCGTGTTTCGCTTCCCAGATATTGACGAGCAGGCGGGCGGTGACGGGCTGCGTCATCACTTCGCACCCCTCCTCTTCCAGAAACCGGAAAAGGCGGTAGTTGCCCTCACCTTCGGTCATGGCGGCCCAGAACTCTCCGATCACCATCACTCTGGGCCGTCTTTTCGTCCCATCGAGCCTCACGCCGTCTAAAATCTTTCTGCAGCGGCAGAGGGCGGGAAGCAGCGCTCCGCCCGACTCCAGCGCTTCGGCCGCCACGGCCCGGCATCTTCGCAGCGCTTCGTCGACGCTCCCTTTTTCGGTTTCGTACGGGCGCATTTGAAATCCCCGCAGCGTCAGGATGTCGCCGACGACAATGGCGCGCAGCAGTGTCAGGAAAAAACGGGGCGAAAAGAGAAACCCCTCGTTCTCGCCCGACCTCTGGAAAATGCTTCCGGTATGGTCGAACTCGAAAACCCTGAATCCTTCGAATCCGGCGTCTCTCAGGGCTTTGCGGTATTCGGTCACATACATTCCGAATCGGCAGGGGCCGCATCCGCCGGCGGTGACGAAACAGTACTCTTTCAGGATGCGTTCGGTGGGGATACCCTCCTCGTCTCTGAGTCTCACGAGATGGTTGACCAGGTTGCCGACGGTGAAGTAGGTCGGGTTGCACTGCCCTCTGTTTCCGTAGGCTTTGCCCGTTTGGAATGCCTTCAGGTCCGGCTGCGGAAGCGCCGCGAAATTCTCTCCCAGTGACCGGAGCGCGGCCATGACGAGCGAATCGCGCAGTGGCGTGAGCCCTCCGAAGAGGATCGTGGTTTTGCCTCTTTCGAAGGGCCTGTTTTTGTTTTCCCGCCACTGTGTGGGCTTGCGGCCCAGATATCCCAGAATTCCGTCTGGGCGAAAAGGCCGGCAGTCGGGGCAGCCGCTCATGCCGTCACCTTCTCTTTCACCGCTGTTTTCCGGGCTTCGAGGGCTCTTTCGTACTCTTCGAGTGCGTAAGCGAAGGTCTGTACCCTGATCTTTATGGAACCCCCCGGTTTGTTGGCGTCGATGTCGTGCAGCGTCAGATGGGGCGTGCGGCTGGCGCCGAGAATTTTGTCGACGATGGCATAGGTCGGCGCGTCGTGGCCGCATTTGAAACTGCTCAGGTCCACCACGGCGATGTTGGGGTGGCGCGCGGCGAATTTGGCGGCCCAAACCTTCTGGGCGGAGTTGACCGAAAAGTTTTCGGGCCACACGTCGCGAATATCGAAGACATCGGCGATATGCCCAGCGGCGATGTCGTCCGCGAACCAGCGATAGAGCCATACGGGATCCTTCGGCAGGGCCCGCATGGAGAGGACCGGATACCCCAGAGACTGGAACATGGCGGGAATGTCGTGGTGCAGCCCCGGGTCGGCATGGTAGGGGCGTCCCAGCAGCAGCACCGCCACTTTCCCCTCCGCTTCGGCCTCTTCGAGGATGCGGCGGCCTTCGGCTTCCATCCGTTCGTCGAAACGGCGCAGCGCTTCGGTCGCCTTTGCGGCCGCCCAGTCGCTCTCGTCCCGTGTCAGGCCCAGCCGCTCTCCCCAGGTTGCGAAAAGCTGCTTCGCCAGAAGTTCCGGTTCGGCGAAATCGAGGGGACCGTCGACGAACGCCACCCCCCTCTCGGCGAAGATGTCGCGCTCCTTGACCAGGGCGCTGCAGACCACTTTCGGCGTGCCGGTGACGACCGGGCAGGCGGCATGGCCTCTCGTATGGGTGACCGGCGAAGGAAGAGAGACGACGGCCGGAAACCAGATATGGGTGACACCCCGGTGCGTGAATTTGGAGCTGTGCAGCAGCGACCAGACGTGTGCCAGCGCCGCCTTGGCCGGAAAACAGGCGTCCACCGATCCCCGCTTCGCCCCCTCCAGGTAGAGTTTTTCGCTGGTGGTATCGG
This sequence comes from Hydrogenimonas sp., assembly GCF_029933015.1. Taxonomy (GTDB): domain Bacteria; phylum Campylobacterota; class Campylobacteria; order Campylobacterales; family Hydrogenimonadaceae; genus Hydrogenimonas. The sequence continues at coordinate 3,506 of NZ_JAOZOZ010000100.1, forward strand.
AAAAGAGAATATTTTCGCCGGGGATGCCGAGCAGTTCCAGATAGGCGCGCATCAGCGGCGCCGCGCTGTAGAGGTTGAGCACCCTGGGTATCGCCACCACCACCGATCGACGGGCCGTCGAAACCGACGAAGGAGATCGCCGAAACCGTTTGAGCGAACGCCACCGAAGCACGGGAGACCAGACGGTGCCAAAGAGCGGAAGGGTCCGGCACACCGTCACGGGCGTACCATCTTCGGGCATTTCGGGCAGATCCTCCGGCGATGCGAACAGGCGCCGGCTCTCTGCTTCGACGAGATTCGGCACACGCCGCTGCAGCGCCCTGCGGGAGGCTTTGAGGGCTTTCAGGGCTTCGGGCGATTCGGCGGTGCCGTTTTCGCAGGCGAACCCGGCGATGTAGCGCACCGTTTTTTCACCCGGTATGGCCGTATCGATGAAAGTACGGGAACAGTGAACGGGGCAGAACCTGCAACGGGTTTTCTCGTCGGTACGGGTGGTGTAACGCAGTTCCAACGCCCTTTTCAGGCCGACGAAAGTGCTCTCTCCCCTCCGGGCGACCCGGCTCTTTGCCTCGATGGCGGCCCCGTGGGCGCCCGCCTCGGCACAATGGGGATGCAAAAACACCTCCGCTTCCGGCACTTTCGACTTTATGTAGTCCACCTGCGCTTTGAGCGCGGCAAGGTTGCGCTGGGTGCCGCCCTGCAGGACGAATCGGCGTCCCAGCAGCGAAAGTTCGGCGCTCTGGACCACATACTGCCAGATGTTTTTGGGCAGCACTTTCGCAATGCCGGCGAAAAGCTCCTCTTTGGTGTATCCCTCTTTCTGGAAGTTGACCCGGTCGGTATCGAGAAAGACGGCGCATCCATAGTTGAAACGGGGCGTCTGTCGGGCGCGAAACGCCGTTTCGGCGAACTCCTCCATCGCCACGCCGAACTGCCTGGCCATGCTCTGCAACAGCATGCCGTTGCCGGCGCTGCACTGATTGGAGAGGCGAAAATTCTTGAGCATGCCGTTTTCGAGAAAGAGCACCTTGATATCCTGCCCGCCCACGTCACAGATGACGTCGATACCATCGCCGAAGAGCGCTTGGGCGCTCTTCATGTGGGCCACCGTCTCGATAATCGCGGCGTCGGCTCTCAAAGCCCCGTTCAGCACCTCCGCGGCGTAGCCCGTCACCCCGAGCCCCGCGATTCGCAGCATGCCTTGCGGATCGAACGCTTCGATTTCGCGAAGCAGTCCGAGAGTGTCCTCGATGGGATTGCCTTTCGAGAGGCGGTAGGCCTTGAAAACGATCTTCCCGTCGTCGTCCATCAGCACCGCTTTGGAGCTGGTGGAGCCGCCGTCGATTCCCAGCCAGCAGCGTACGGGATGCCTTGGCGGCGCATAGGCCGCATCGGGCAGGGCATAGCGTTTTTTGAAAGCCGCCAGCTCCGCTTCGTTCTTTACGAGCGGCCCGTCGCTGCCGGGTCGCCGCCCCGCGGATCGGGTGGCCACCAGATTTCGCAGCGGCTCCAGCCCGCGAAACACACCTTCGCCACTTCTGGTCTCTCCGAACAGAACGGCGCCGTACGCCGCGTAGTATTCGGCGTTTTCCGGTACCAGTACCAGCTCCTCCAGCCCGCTTTCGTCAAACACGATATCCCGCTCGCGCCACAACTCGGCGATACGGTGGCGCCAGCACTGCTGCAGGAAAGGCAGGCGCGCGTTGGGGCCGCCAAGCAGCAGCAGGCGCGGGCGCAGCGTATGGCCTCGGGTGAGCACCGTCAGGTTCTGCATGACGATGGCGTCGGCCAGGGAGTTCATGATCTCGTCGGCGGGCACCGAGCTTTTGAGGAGGTTGACGATGTCGGTTTCGGCGAAAACGCCGCATTTGGCCGCGACACGATGGAGTTTCGTCGGGTCGTAGCGGAGTTTCACGAGCGCTTCGTGGTCCATCCCCACTTTCAGCGTGCACTTTTCGATCGTGGCACCCGTCCCCGAGGCGCACTTGTCGTTCATGGCGGTCAGCACGCTGCGCCGGCCGTCCCCGTTCTCTCTAAAATGGATGATCTTGGCATCCTGCCCGCCCAGCTCGACGATACTGCGCACATCCGGATGAAGCCGCTCCGCCGCCAGGACCACGGCGTTGACCTCCTGTACGAAACAGGCACCCAGGGGTTCGGCCAGGGGCATCGCCCCCGAACCGGTGACGAAAACCTTTCCGATGTTTGCAAACCGCTTCCCCTCGGCGGATTCCAGCGATTCGAGAAGTTCCAGCAGGGTCGGCGCCTGGCGGGTTTCGTGCGGTACATACGCCTTC
>NZ_JAOZOZ010000101.1 GCF_029933015.1 Hydrogenimonas sp.
AATGGTGCGCAGAGCGAGACTTGAACTCGCACGGCCGAAGCCACTGCCCCCTCAAGACAGCGTGTCTACCGATTCCACCACCTGCGCATTTGATAGGTAGTTATTGTTAAGAGGCCGAAATTTTAGCAAAAAAAAATGGCCGCGTCAAGAGCGACGCGGCCGTTTTGGAAAAAATCTGCGATTATCCGAGGAACGGGTTCGCGTAGAGAGCGATCAGGGCGATAACGAGGGTATAGATAACCTGCGCTTCGATCATCGCGAGGGCGATGAACATCGTAGTCATCAGTTTACCGCCGAGACCCGGGTTGCGGGCTGTACCTGCGATAGTGGCCGCAGCTGTGTTACCCATACCGATCGCACCACCGAGAGCGGCCAGACCGAGGCCGACACCCGCAGCGACGACGCTGTACGCCTGAATCATAGACTCACCTTCGCCTGCAAACGCAAAACCCGCGAATGCTACCATGAGAAGAAAAAACTTTTTCATCGAAAAGCTCCTGTAAAAATTTTGAGCAAAGTCCGTTCGGCTTGCGTATCCCTACTTATCACTTTGCTGAAGGCATTTTATCTCTTTTTTCGTAAAAAAAGAATTAATCGATCGGTTCCGCCAGCTCCAGCGATATCTTGTGTCCCTTTTGCGACTTGACGACCACTTCGATCTCCTGTCCCTCATGGAGCAGATCGCTTGGATGGGAAATACGTCCCCGGGAGATTTTGGAGATGTGCAGAAGGCCGTCGACACCTCCGGGAAGTTCGACGAAGGCTCCGAAGTCGACCAGTTTCTTCACCTTTCCCTTGATCGGCTTGTCGATCTCGAACTGCGGCATCTCCCTCTTGGGGCGGCTTCCTTCGGCGATGCTTCTGATATGGTCGCAGGCCGCTTTGACCTTCGCCTTGCTGGGACCTGTGACCTTCACTTCGCCCTGTTTCTTGTCCAGATCGACGCTCACTTCGAACTTTTCGATGATCTCTCTGATCGTTTTGCCCGCCTGTCCGATGATGTCGACAATCTTGTGGGGCTCGATATGGAAGATTTCCGTACTCGGCAGTACCTCTTCGTTGACTTCGATCTTTTCGGCGGCCTCTTCCATGATCTTCAGAATGTGCAGCCTCGCCTCTTTCGCCTGCTCCAGCGCTTCCTTGAGCAGATCGAGGCTGATGCCTCCCAGTTTGATGTCCATCTGCAGCGCCGTGATGCCATCCTCGCTTCCGGCCACCTTGAAATCCATATCGCCGTCATGGTCTTCCAGCCCCATGATGTCCGTCAGGATGGCGTATTTATCGCCTTCCATCACCAGGCCCATCGCCACACCCGCGATCAGTTTGAGAACGGGTACGTCCGCCGCCTTGAGCGCCAAAGATCCGCCGCAGACCGTCGCCATCGAAGAGGAGCCGTTGGACTCGAGAATCTCGGAGACGAGCCGGACGATGGCGTCGAGCTCGGTCTTGTCGAGGGAGGGTTCGAGGGCGCGTTTGGCCAGATTGCCGTGACCCAGCTCTCTACGGCCCGGAGGTCCGATGCGCGAGGCTTCGCCGACACTGAATCCCGGGAAGTTGTAATGCACCATGAACTCCTCGTAACTGGCGCTCTTGCCGGTGATGCGCTCGAACATCTGGGCATCCTGCCGGCTTCCGAGAGTACAGGTAACGAGTGCCTGGGTTTCACCCCGTGTAAAGAGACAGGAGCCGTGAACGCTCGGCAGCAGGTTGGTTTCGATGGAGATGGGGCGCACCTCTTTGGGGGTACGGCCATCGGCCCTTTTGCCCTCTTCCAGGATCATGGAACGGACACGCTCGCGCTTCACTTCGCCCACGGCCGCCTTGACCTGATCCTCGGTCCACTCTTCGGTCTGGGCGGTCTCGTCCGCCAGGACCTGCTCGATGATCGCCTTGATCTCGCTGCCGCGCTCGCTTTTGGCCATGCCGTCGAGGGCGCGGTTGATCTCCTCCATATAGAACTCTTTGATATAGGTGACGATGGAGGGGTCGGCCTTCTCTTCGAAGAGCGGCACCTCCTTTTTCGGCTTGGCCGCTTCGGCGAAAACCTTCTCGTACTCGCCCGCTGCGAGCCTGATCGCCTTCTGTGCCATGTCGATCGCTTCGACCAGTTCATCCTCTTTCAGCTCGTTGACATGGGGGATCTGGATGATCTCTTCGGCCAGCATCGGGTCGATCATCGGGTCGACGGCCACGGAGGGCTCGATATCGACTTCGACGGTTCCGATGGCCCGCATCTCGATCATCAGCAGTTCATCCTTCGTACCCGAAACGAAAAGATCGAGCGTCCCCTCTTCCAGTTGATCGAGTGTGGGGTTGAGGACGAACTCCCCATCTTTCCTGCCGATGCGTATACCCGCGACCGAGCGGTTCACCGGTATATCGGATAGAAACAGTGCAGCCGAAGCCGCATCGAGGGCCAGAGACTGCAGATCCGCCTCCTCGTCGACGCTCAGAAGCATCACGGTGATCTGGACCGGATTGAAAAAGCCCTTGGGGAAAAGCGGCCGAAGGGATCGGTCGATGAGCCGGGATGTGAGGGTTTCGAAATCGCCGGGTTTCGTCTCGCGCTTGACGAATCCTCCGGGGATTCTGCCCGCCGCGTAGCTCTTTTCGATGTACTGGACCGTGAGAGGAAGAAAATGCTCCTCGATCGGTTTGTCGTCCATCACGGCCGTCGCGAGAATGACGGTCTTTCCGCTTCGCAGGATCACGGAACCGTTCGCCTGTCTGGCGACTTTGCCCGTTTCGATCGTGACGGTTCTGTTGTTCATTTCGAATTCAAATGTACACGCCATTGTGTTTTATCCTTTTTCATATCTGTCAATTGTTTCGATTTTACTATCTTTCTCTTTAAAACCTGAACCGTTTCGCATGGGCGTCCTGGGGGAACTGCCCCGCGATCTCCTCTTCGCTGAAGGAGAAACGGTAGTTTTCTATGTAGGTTTTGAGAAGTTTGTAGGCATCGTTGATCCGCGCCATCTCCTCGTCGTCCCCACCCACATCGGGATGCTTTCCCGAGGCGAGATAGCGGTAGCGCTCCGTGATGTCCTTGAGACTGACACGGGTGGGAAGCCCGAGAACTTCCAGTGCCGCATGGATCTTTTTGTAGGCCGGGCTCATTTCGCGGCGCTTACCCCGGCGCCGGCACCGGCACCGAGCAGATACTTCATGCGATCATCCTCGAAGCGGATACCCAGTCCGAAAAAGATGTTGTCGGCATCGGAGTTGAGGAAATTGTCGTATCCGATGTAGGCGTTGATGAATTTGTAGAAGCGGTACCTGACGGTGGCCCGCAGGTGGGCGCTGTCTCCGCGGATATCGTTGACGGCGTTGAAATCGTAGGCATCCAGCGAGAATTTCAGTTTGTCGTGATAGGCGAAGTAATCGAATCCCGCGCCCGCCGTGCTTTCGATGATGCCGCCGCGCACCATGAAATCCCTGTAACGTTTTCCGATCTGGGCGGAAACGTACCAGTTCCCTTTTTCATGCTCTTTATCACCCCTGTAGACGCACTCGCCGTTCTCCATTTCACAATCTTCGTAATCGGGCGAGGAGATGACGTCGAGCATATAGTGACGCGAATAGTAGGGCATGTAATCCACATGCAGACCGCCTTTGAAGTTGTCATCCTCCGCCAGATAGAAGGCGTCCATCCCAAGCTCCAGCCGCGTCTGCGTGACGGCGTCGAGATAGTTGTTGAGCTTGACCATCGTGCTTTCACCCTTGGTAAAAAACCTGTTGACGGAGGTGAGCGCGTCGTTGAGCGGTTTTTTGTTCTCCTTGATGACCACGTCGAGCTGGTCCTCGAGATTTTCGAATTTGTCGGCCAGTGTAGGCAGACGATCATCCAGAGTCTCCCCTGCCCCCTTGTAGGCATCGATCGTCTCCTGCAGCTTGGCCATGAGACCGGGCAGATCGGCATTGATCGTATCGGCACTCGTGGAGAATTTTTCCGACATTTTCGCGAACTTTTCGGCCGCGTCGTTGATATTGACCACCAGTTTGTCGATATTTTCCCTGTTTTTGCTGACGATATCCTTCATATCCCGCGTCAGCACCTCCAGATTGGCGAAGGTCTTTTTGAGTTGTGAGCGGCTTTCGCTGTCGAGCGTCTCGCGCAGCTCGTGGATGAAGTGTTTGAGCTCCTCCGCAGCCGACGTTACACTCGTACCCATCTCTTCGAACGAAGACATCGGTTTCTGGCGTTCGATCACGCCATTTTCACTCAGATAGGTATGAGAGGATCCGGGAATGATATTGATATATTTGCTGCCGAGCATCGACTCCTGCGTCAGAAGCACTTCCGAATCGGCCGGAATTTTGGCGTTTTTGTAGATGAAGAGCGTCACGACCACTTTGGTACCCGAGAGCTCGATATCTTTGACATAGCCGATTTCCACACCCTTCATCTTGACCTTGGCGTGTTTCTCGAGCCCGCTGGCGTCGTTGATGAGGGCTTCGACCTCATATCCTTTTTTGCCTATTCCCTGAAATTTGTTGACCTGGGTACTCAACAAAAAGAGGAGTATCAGTCCGATCGTGACAAAGAGTCCGACTTTCGCTTCCGTTTTCATTTACAGTTCCTGCTCAAATGCGTGTTGATAGGTACCAAAAGGCACCAGATTTATCGTGAAATAGAATGTGATGTTGTGGATGGAGTCGGCTTCGGCCGATGTGAGAATCGGTTTCATCTCGTCTCTGATCCCTATATCGAGATCCCAGCAGTGCCTGAAAAAGTGCGCTCCCACCCCCCATCGGTTCATCCTGTCGTTGAGATTGTCGTATGAGACATTGGCATAATAGTCATGTCCGGCGTCACTCCTGTATGTGCCGCTGATATTGAAAAAATCGGACGTTTTCTCCACTTTTAGATAGTCGCTGTCCGTTTTGTCGAGATTCAAACGCTGTTTGAAGAAATGGTTTATCATTATATCGAATTTGGGATAGTTGATTTTCAGATAGGAGGTCGCGGCGGAGACATTGTGCAGATAGTAGGAGAAAAAGAGATCGGTATAGATTTCGTAATGCTCCAGAAAGCGATAGCGTATCTCGTTCTCCAGATCGCCGTACCGATTGAACTTCTCCTCCACCTCCTCGGCCGGTTCGTACAGAACCGGCTGGGCGACGCGATAGTAGAGATATTCTTTGCCTTTGTCGTCGTAGAGATAGTTGATGACGCTCATCATCAGGTTTTCCCGCGGTGAACGCAGCACCGAGATCTCTTTGATCGTCTCCCCTTTTTCGCTGCTGAAACTGGGTCTGTTGTAGGTGACGCGCAGCTGCATCGTGTGAAACTCCTCCCCGTAGCTTCGCGCCAGATCGCTGTAGATATCGATGGTGTGGAAATTCCTGAAAAGCGAATAGTAGTCGCTCTTGACACCGTACTCTTCGAGTGTACTCTCCATGTTTTTGTAGGCCGAGTAGGAGTAGTAGAGGTTCTCGGAGATCGAAAACTTCAGATAGTCGTCGAAAAAGGCGTGGTAGAAGGTCACGGGTAGATTGACCTCCTGAAACTCGATATGTTTGCCTGACTCGGTGAAGAAGTGGTTGAGACGGTAGTCGGCCGCATACTGCAAAGCGTCGAAGCCAAAGAGCGAATTCTGGTAGTGGTGCAGCTGAACGATCGGAATGTTCTGGAAAGTCTCTTTTCTTTGCTCGTCGCTCAAAGAGGTGTCGATAAAGTACTTGCCGTAAACACCGAGATAGTTGTCGGGGGTGTCGTAGTAGTAGTTGATGCGAGACTGCACCTGCGCGCTGTCGGCCAGTTCCGCGTTCGTCGCCGCCTGCAGGTTGA
>NZ_JAOZOZ010000102.1 GCF_029933015.1 Hydrogenimonas sp.
TGAGGAAATCGCGCAGAGCGGCCCGTATGCTTCCGAATTCGTCGTTTTCGAAGATCCGCACTTCCGTGGTCAGATCTTTTGTTTCGGCGATGTTGGTGATCAGCGTCTTGAGGGAGTTGAGCCGTTTTTCGAGATCCTGGACCGAGAGGTAGGCGATGACCAGCATCACGAGGATGACCACGATGCCGATGATCGCGTCGAGGATGGCCGTGTCATGGAAGCTGTCGAGATCTTTTTCGATCTGGTCGGCGATGGCGTCGTCGATCTTTTTGAGGACGTTGATCTTCTGGGTGATGGTGTCGAACCACTTTTCCGCGTCGATGCCGAATCCTCCGACGGAGGCGTTGGCGACGGCGATATCCCTCATGGCCTCAACCTGGGCGAAGGAGGGATGGGTGATCGCTTTCTTATACAAAGAGACCATGGACTCGGGAGCGAAAGAGAGGAAATCGTCGATATAGGCGTTCTGTTCCGCCATCAGCGTGATGAACTTCTTGTACATGCCGGGGGCGAATCTGTCGGCACCGAAGGTGGCGCTGAGGACCGCTCTTTCGATACCCGCGCGCTCTTTCGATTTGAGAAAGGAGGTATAGGCCACGAGATCTATCGTGATCAGCTCGTCGGGTGAGAGTTTCGAGGAGGTGGCGACGATGTTGAGCATCTTCGCGTTCATTTTGGTGTAGAAACCGACCACATCCTTGAGAGGGAGTTCGAGCGCCGAAATTTTCCGACGGATTTCGGGCAGTCTGCCGAGATCTTTGTTCAGTGCGTCGATCTGGGCTCTCAAAGCGTCTGAAAAGTGGCTGAGATCGATCGAAGCCAGCGTCTCTTTGTATTCGCGGATGCGGATATCGGTCAGTTTTCTCTGCTCGGGAAGCTTCGTGACGAACTTCCTCCCTTTGCTGCCGGTGAAACCGGCACTCGCTCCCCGCTCCTTCTGGGTTTCGTGCACGAGACGACTCAGGCTTTCACTCAGATGGACCAGCTCCTTGACCCGCTCGACCTTTTGGGTGAATTCGAAGTGTTTCGCAAGTTCGGATCCGGTGAAGTATAGAAGTGCCAGAATCGGAAGGACGATGAGGAGGATCATCTTGCCCTTGATCGTCAGGCGTGACATCGGATTCATTGTTCTCCTTTGGGTTTTAACTCGTCGTAATCGATCAGGTTCTCGTCACACTCGCAATGGTAGATGCCCTCCGCATCGTAATACTCGACACAATCTCTGTATTTACGGGTGCCGACACCGTCTTCATTGAAGTAGACGCATCCCTGCAGTGTAAGCAATATCGGCACTATCAAAAATATTTTCAACTGTTTCATGAAGCTATTCTACACTGTCTAAGTTTAATTTTAATAATATACATCCAACTGACGAAAGGGGCGAATGACGATGGAAAAACCGTGGATGGAGATTTTTCTGGAACTGACGAAGATCCCGCACTGCAGCGGTGAGACCGGGGCTTTGCGGAGATATCTGATCGATTTCGCGAAAAGGTGTGGCTACCGCGTCGAAAGTGACGAAGCCGGCAACGTCATGGCTTACGGAAAAAATAGCCGCGTTACGCTTCAGTCCCATTACGACATGGTCTGTATCGGTCGGGCGCCACAGATCGAAGTGGTGACGGAAAGCGGCTGGATGCGGGCCGTGGAGAGTTCTCTGGGCGCCGACAACGGCATGGGGGTGGCGATGATGCTTCACCTGATGCAAAAAGGGGCCAATGCCGATTTTCTCTTTACCAACGACGAAGAGATCGGACTGATCGGTGCCGGTGCGCTGGAACTGAAGATCAGGACGCCTTTTTTGCTCAATCTCGACAGCGAAGAGCTCGGAAAGGTCTATATAGGCTGTGCCGGCGGAGAGGATGTACATTGTAAAAAGAGGATCGGTTTTCGCCCTGTTTCCGGCGGAGCCTGGTACACCCTCACCGCCGAGGCGCCGGGCGGACACTCGGGCGTGAACATCGCCGATCCGATTCCCAACGCCATCACCGAACTCGCTTCGGTGGTGACAAAAAACCCCGCCATGAAAATCGCCACGATAAAAGGGGGCGAGCGGATCAACGCGATTCCCCGCCATGCCGAGGCGCTGGTCTGGATGCCCGATGGGGTCGAACCTCTCGGCACCAACCCTTCGGTCACGATCCAAAAGAGTGCCGCTCCCCGGGAGACGGAGGTCCTGGACGAAGAGAGGCTCGCCGAAGCGCTTTTCGGTTTCGCACACGGGGTGCGTGCCTGGAACAGGGAGCTCGACCTGCCCCAGAGCAGCATCAATCTGGCGGAGGTCTCTTTGAAGGAGAAAGAGGTGCGCATTTCCCTGTCGGCCCGATCGATGGCCAACGAAGATCTGGGGCGGCTCGTGGATCAGACCGTCGCCGGATGGGAAGCCCTCGGTTTCGAATGCGAAAGAGAGGGGAAATATCCCGCCTGGAAACCCGAGATCAATTCTTTCAGCGAAATGGTGTTGAAACATTATAAAGAGGTCTGTCCGGGCGCCTCCTACGCAGCGATCCATGCCGGTCTGGAGTGCGCGCTCTTCGCCGACCGCTTTCGGGATCTGAAGATCGCTTCCATCGGACCGACGATTCTCGACCCCCACTCCGACAGAGAGCGGGTCGATCTGGAATCGGTGGAAAAGGTGATGAATGTTGTAGAGGCCGTGATCGCCGATTTATCGTCGATTTAATCTAGCCGTGTTACAATCTCGATAAATCAAACACAAACAGGAGAAGAAGTGATGAAAGTTGGAGATATCGTCATTGTCGCCGATCTGGGCGAAATGAAAATCTACAAAGCACAACCGCGGGATCTGGAAGCGGAAGCGGGCCTGAAACCCGACAATGTCAAACTCGATCTGATCGACGCCAAAGACTATGTCGTATCGCACTGGAAAGTCAACGACATCGTCACCGACCAGGCGGGACAGTTCAAGGGCGGAAGCCAGGGACGCGGCGAATTCACGCAGGGCAGCATCGGCGACCGCCACGAACTCGTCAAGCGTGTCGAAAACGAAGTGATCGAAGCGATCGCCAAAGACATTTCCGACGCCGTAGCGGCCAACAATCCGCCGAAATGGTATCTGGGACTTCCCGAGACCATTTTCGACCGTGTCATGGAGAAAGTGGAGGCTGGTGTGAAGGATTCGCTCTTCATGTCTCTCAAAAAAGATCTCGTAAAAGAGAACAAAAACAAGCTGGTCGAACTTTTCCAGAAAAAACTTTCGTAACCCTTCCGCTTCTTCACCCTTCTGCGAGCGTGGAAGGGTGAAGAGAATTTCTTTTTCTATCTCGCTTTGAAACTCTCTTTGCTTTTACAAAGATCCGTCAGAAAACACTCCGTATCGCATTTGGGATTTTTCGCCGTACAGATGTAACGACCGAAAAGAACCATCGCCTGGTGGATGCGGTGCAGATCGGTCTTGAACTTCTCGACCAGATCCTTTTCCGTCCCTTCGACGGTTTTGGCGTCGCTGAGCCCCAGTCTGTGGGCGACACGAAAGACATGGGTGTCCACGGCCATCAGATTGGCTCCGGTATATTCGATCATGACGACATGGGCCGTCTTCTGACCCACTCCCGGCAGCTTCACCAGCTCCTTCTCGTCCAGCGGGATCTCTCCGTTGTACTTCTCCATCACCATCTGGGCCATCTTGATCAGGTTTTTGGCTTTGTTGTTGAAAAAAGAGCAGGTTTTGATCAGCTCTTTCACATCCTCCGGATCGGCGTTGGCGAGGCTCGGAATATCGGGATATTTCTCGAAAAGCGCCGGTGTGATGAGATTGACCCGTTTGTCGGTGCACTGGGCCGAGAGCATGACGGCCACCAGCAGTTCGTAGAGGTTGCGGTAATGCAGTTCCGTCGTGGAGTCGGGATAGTGCTCGAGCAGTCTGCGTTTGATCTCTTCGATCTCTTTTTTCGTGGCGAGTTTCATTTCCAAATCCTTTGGTTCGTCATTGTTGGGTCATTATGGGTCATACGGCGCCGTGCGCCCGCGATCGTATGAAATGGCCCATAATGACAGCGAAGCGAAATGACCGCCGCGCAGCGGCAAATGACGGTTTTTACCTGAATTATACCCCGTCGACGGTATAATACAGCCAAATTTTTCCGATTAGAGAGGTCGAAAGATGGCAGGTCACAACAAATGGTCCAAAGTCAAACATATCAAAGCGAAAGAGGATGCCAAGAAGGGCAAGCTCTTCACCAAAGCGGTACGCGACATCACGACGGCGGCCAAGGCGGGCGGCGGCGATCCCGACACCAACGCCGCGCTGCGCCTGGCGATCGAGCGGGCACGTGCCGTCTCGATGCCGGCCGAGAATATCCAGCGCGCCATCGACAAGGCGACGGGCAATCTCAAAGGGGTCAACTACGAGGAGATCACCTACGAAGGGTACGGTCCCGGCGGAGTGGCGATCATGGTCGAGACGATGACCGACAACAAGAACAGAACCGTCGCATCGATCCGCCACGCCTTCAGCAAGATGGGCGGCAGTCTCGGCACCAGCGGCAGTGTGGCGTGGATGTTCGAGAAAAAGGGGATCATCACCGTACCCCGGGGCGAGAAGGACGACGAAGTGATGGAAGCGGCCCTCGAAGGCGGCGCCAGCGACATCAAGGAGTACGACGAGGTGCTGGTCATCGAGACGGAGCCCGCCGACTTCGATACCGTTCTGCAGGCGGTGGAGGCCACCGGTGTGGAGATACTGGAGAGTTCCGTGGGGCTCGTGGCGACCAACACGATCGACGTGGACGACGAGACGGCCGAGAAGGTGGAGAAACTGATCGACATGCTCGAAGAGGACGACGATGTCCAGAATGTCTACCATAACATGGAATAACGATACAGTTAACTTTCATTAATCGGAATTTAAGTACAATACTCCATCGAAATTTACCAAACCAAAGGAATCGAATGAAAAAACTCATCATTGCAGGACTCGGCGCCGCGGCTCTGGCGCTCTCACTTCCGGCTGCCGACGTATTGGCGACGGTCAACGGCCAAAAAATCACGAAGACGGATGTGCAGGAAGTGATGAACGCGATGGGTGCGAGAACCACCTACGACTCTCTGCCCGCGGACGTCAAGAAAAAAGTGCTCGATCAGGTGATCGAACAGCGCCTCCTTCAGGAAAAGGCGATCAAGAGCGGCATCGAAAAGGACAAGGAGTACAAAGAGGCGCTGGCGAAGCTGAAAAAGAAGCTGGCCCTCGATGTCTGGATGAAGAAGCAGCTCGACAAGATCAAGGTGAGCGACGCCGAGGCGAAGAAAGCGTACGAAGAGCACAAAAGCGCTTTCCAGCGCCCCGAAAGCGTCCATGCCCGCCACATTCTCGTCAAGACCGAAGCGGAAGCCAAAGCGATCATCGCCGAGCTTAACAAGACGCCCAAAAGCAAACTCAAAGCGAAATTCGAGGAGCTGGCGAAGAGCAAATCGACAGGACCCAGCGCATCACGCGGCGGCGACCTGGGGACTTTCGGACGCAAGCAGATGGTCAAGCCTTTCAGTGACGCGGCCTTCGCCCTGAAAGCGGGTGAATATACGAAAAAACCGGTCAAGACGCAGTTTGGCTACCATGTCATCTACGTCGAAGAGAAGATGCCGGCCCAGACGATTCCTTTCAACGAAGTCAAAGAGCGGATCAAGCAGAACCTGAAAATGGAAAAATTCAAAA
>NZ_JAOZOZ010000103.1 GCF_029933015.1 Hydrogenimonas sp.
AGAATGGGACAGATCCTTCAAAAAAGCGCCGTCTCCACCAATATCCGCGAACGGCTCGACTTCTCCTGCGCCCTCTTTGACGCCGAAGGCAATCTGGTGGCCAACGCGCCCCATATTCCCGTGCATCTGGGCTCCATGAGCAGCGTCGTCAAATCCCTGATCGCCAAATACGTCACTTTCGAAGCGGGCAGTGCCTTCATCACCAACGCCCCCTACGAAGGGGGCTCCCATCTGCCGGACATCACGGTCGTCACCCCCCATGTGGAAGGGGGCGAAGTGCTCTTCTGGGCCGCCAGCCGGGGGCATCACGCCGACATCGGCGGCAAAGTGCCCGGTTCGATGCCGCCCTTTTCGACGACCCTTTCGGAGGAGGGGGCGCTTTTTGCGAGTTTCCCGATGATCGAAAAGGGGCGTTTTAACGAGGAGCGCGTCGTGGAGATTCTGCGCAAGGCGGGCGCCCGGAACATTCCTGATAACCTGAGCGATCTGCGGGCCCAGGCGGCGGCCAACCGGGAAGGGATCGAAGGGGTGCTGGCCCTGATGCGCCAGAGCGGCAGAGAGAAGATCCTGGACTATATGGCCGACATCCGGCGTGTCAGCGAATCGGCCGTCCGCCGTCTCTTCGAAAAGTACGCCGGCAGGAAGCTGCACGGCGCCGACCGGCTGGACGGAGGCGACGAGATCGCGCTGACGGTGACTTTCGACGAAACGGGGGGTGCCCTCTTCGATTTTAGCGGCAGCGGCGTGGAGATATGGGGCAACCAGAACACCCCGCCCGCCGTGGTGCGCTCGGCGGTGGTCTACGCGATAAGAGCGATGCTGCGGCGCGACCTTCCGCTCAACGAGGGGCTGATCGCGCCGGTGACGCTGAAGCTGCCCGAAGGTTCCCTCCTCGACCCCGGCCCCGAAGCCGCGGTGGCGGGGGGCAACGTGACGACGAGCCAGCGGATCGTGGACGTGATTCTGGGGGTCTTCGGGGAGGCCGCGGCGAGCCAGGGGTGCATGAACAACGTCACCTTCGGCAACGAAAACTTCGGCTACTACGAGACCCTGGCCGGCGGTGCCGGCGCCACGCCCCGGGCGCCGGGAGCGGACGCCGTGCATACCCACATGACCAACACCCGCATCACCGACGTGGAGATTCTCGAACGCCGCTTTCCGGTGGCGGTGGAGAGCTTCGCGATACGCCGGGGCTCCGGCGGTGCCGGAAAACACGCGGGCGGAAACGGCCTCGTACGGGTCTACCGCTTTTTCGCGCCCCTCGACTTTTCGATCCTCAGCGAGCGGCGGGTTTTCGCCCCTTTCGGGCTCGCCGGAGGCGGCGACGGTGTCCGGGGGCGCAACCTGCTGATCCGTCACGGAAGAGTGTATAATCTCGGATCGAAAGTACAGCTGAAAGTGGAAAAGGAAGACAGAATCCGGATCGAGACGCCCGGCGGAGGCGGATATGGAGACGGGGGAGCGGGAAATGGTGAACAGTGAACGGAAAACAGTGAACGGTGAATGGGGAGATTCGTAAATCTATGAAATTTGGGAACGTATGAAAGAGAAACTGATCAAACAACTCGACCTGACGGGGTACATCGAACGCTTCGAAGGGCTTCTGGCCAGGCCCAAACCTCTCTTCATCGAGGGGGACAGGGGGCTGCATTTCCGGTTTATCCGGGCGCTGGAGGAGGTGGCGTTCAAATCGCCTCCGAAGGTGCGCAATCTGGAGGAACTGTGGATGCGTCTGGGCAAGCAGGCGGTACTGGGACTCGACGACATCTTCGAGATCGTCAAGATCGTCCGCTATTTCCTCTATCTCAAGAATCTGCGCATCGAAAACGTGCTGGGGGAGTGGCTGGCGGAGATCACGATCCCCGATCCGATCGTCGAAATCTCGAAGATGTTCGACGAAAAGGGGAACCTCGAAGATCATGTGGACGAGCGGCTCGCCTCTTTGAAGGCGGCGCGGCAGCAGAACCGCGAAGCGATCCGACAGACCCTGGCGCGGATGGTCAACAGCGCCAGGCTGGGTCCCTATCTGGTGGATAGGCAGATCCACTACGTCAACGACGAGGAGGCGCTGCTGGTGCGGGGCGGTTTCAACCACGTCATGAAAGCGACGGTGATCGGACGGACGTCGGCGGGCTTTTTCTACGTCATCCCCGAAAGCGTCGCCAAACTCAAGGAGAAGGAGGCGGGCATCGTCAGCCGGCTCGAGGAGGTCTATCTGGAGATCGCCAAAAGCACGAGCCTCACCCTGGGCGGCTGGCTGAAGTTTCTGAAGTTCATCGACGCCGCTTTCGACCGTTTCGACCACTACCAGGCGAGAATGCAGATGGCGCGTCTGGAAAACCTGGAGTTCGTCCTGCCCCAAAAAGGCGACACGATCCGGCTCACCTCTTTCGCCCACCCGGCGCTCGCCCATCCCAAACCGGTGACGATCGACTTTTCCCGAAACGTCCTGATGATCACGGGGGTCAACGCGGGCGGAAAGACGATGCTGCTCAAGTCGATCCTGGCGGCGGCCTGGCTCGCCAAATATCTGCTTCCGATGAAGTGTGACGCGAAGAAGACGACGATCGGAAGTTTCCGACGGATCGAAGCGATCATCGAAGACCCCCAGAACGTCAAAAACGATATATCCACCTTCGCCGGACGGATGCGGGAGTTTTCGCGCCTCTTCGGACAGAACGACGTCTTGGTGGGTGTCGACGAGATCGAACTGGGGACCGACAGCGACGAGGCGGCGAGCCTTTTTAAAGTGATGATCGAGGAGCTGATCAAACGGCGGATCAAGATCGTCATCACGACCCACCACAAGCGGCTGGCGGCCATGATGGCGGGTGACGCGAGGGTGGAGCTGGTGGCGGCGGTCTACGACGAGAAGAACCAGGTGCCCACCTACACCTTTTTGCAGGGGATCATCGGAAAGAGCTACGCCTTCGAGACGGCGGAGCGCTACGGCGTGCCGAAAAACATCGTCGAAAAGGCCCGCCTCGAATACGGCGAGGACAAAGAGCGCCTCAACGAGCTGATCGAACGCTCCAGCACCCTGGAGAAAGAGCTGCGTGAAAAGCGTGAAAAACTCGAGCGGGAGATCGAGGCGCTGGAGAGGGAGAAGGCGCGCTACCGGGAGCTCAACGACACCCTCGAGAGCGAACTGCTGGCAAAAAAGAGGGAGCTGGAGGCGATCTACCAGGAAGCGACGAAAAAGGCGCGGGAGGCGCTGAAGCTCAAAGAACAGAAGGCGGTCCACCGGCAGCTCGGCGAAGCCCACAAGATCGTCCGGAAGGCGAAGGTGGAAGCACCGAAGCGGATCGAAACCTTCAAGGTCGGCGACCGGGTCAAATACCGGAAGAACCGCGGCACCATCGTCGCCCTGAAGGCGAAGGAGGCGACGATCGAAGTGGAGGGGATGAAGCTGCGGGTGCCCCTGAGCGAGCTCAAACGCTCGGGCAATCCCCCCAAAGCGCCCAAAAAGAGAAAGGTGGAGGTGAAGCTGCAGAGAGAAAACGCCACCGCCTCGGTGAAACTCGACCTTCACGGCCTGCGGGCCGAAGAGGCGGTCGAGAAGCTCGACAAGTTTCTATCGGACGCGCTGCTGGCCGGTTTCGACGAAGTGCTGGTCTATCACGGCATCGGCACCGGGCGCCTGGCCCATGCCGTGCGGACTTTTCTGAAAGAGCATCCCAGCGTCAAGGGGTTCCACGACGCGCCGCAGCATATGGGAGGGTTCGGCGCGACTGTTGTAGAGCTTTGAGCCCCTTTCGTTCATGGTCGCATCAGACGACGACCCTGTCCCGACCGCTTCCTTTGGCTTCGTAGAGCTTCTCGTCGGCTCTTTTCAGCAGGGTGTCGAGGTCGAAGCCGCTCTCTTTCGTGTCGGTAATGCCGCCACTGAATGAAAAGCATATCTTTTTGCCCCGATACTCTGTACAGCCGTTTTCCCGGGTGACCTCTCGCAGGCGCAAAGCCAGTTTCAGTGCGTCCTCTTTTGTCGTGTAGGGGATGATGATGAGAAACTCTTCCCCGCCCAGCCGAAAGGCCATGTCGCTGTCACGGAGATTGGCGATGATGATGTGGGCGAAGCGTCTGAGCACCTCGTCGCCGGCATCGTGGCCGAAGGTGTCGTTGACTCTTTTGAAATGGTCGATATCCAGGTAGAGAAAGGCGATGGGGAAACCGTGCCGTTTCGCCTTGGAGAGTTCTACGGGAGCGACCTCTTCGAGATAGTGGCGGTTGTAAAGGCCCGTCAGTTTGTCCGTAATGGCCATGGCGTAGGCCATCGATTTCTCTCTTTCGAGCAGATAGACCTCCACTTCCCGTTTCGTGATGATATCGATCGCCGTTTCGAATTTGCTCAGCATTTCGATCATCTCCTCGGACCGTTCGAAGGAGCGGTCCAGTACGAACATGCCGATTCCGATCACTTTCCTGTCGTAGTCGTGGACGGGAAAGGTATAGAGTGTGGCCGGTCTCTCGAAGGAGATGCACCGAACCTCTTCGCTGTCGATGAAAAGGCGTTTTTGCTCCCGAAAAGTTTCGTGAAACTTCCGGATTATCTCCTGTTTTGTACGATTGCAGGGTTTGACTTTGTCTGTGTTGGAGTCGAGTTTGATGAAGTAGTCGTTGTTGATCAGTGCCAGGGTGAAAATCCCGCTGATGGGAAAGGCTTTTTTCATGCTCGCCAGAATGCGTCTGGTATCGGCGTGGAAACTGTCGAAAAATGCCGCGATCTCGAAGACTTCCGGCAAAACGGCGTTGACTTTCGTCATCAATTCGATTTTTCTGGTCCCACCGAACTCCAGATAGAGGCCGCATTTGAGTCTCCTGAGTTTTTCTATGATGGGCCCGACGAGCTCTTCGGGGATGATCGAACCGTGTTGTGGGGCGATCATCTTGATCGGATGGCATTTTTCGATATTGTCCAGGCCGTGGTTGACGATTTCGGTGGCGGGCATGTAGTGGGTATGAAAAGGTTTCATCTGTTCAAAATAGGAGTCGGCGTCTTTGGCGAAAAGTGAAAATGTTTCGGTCATGCCTCCGAAAATGTCACTGGAAAAGAGGATGCCCGTCGTTGTGTCATAGGTGCAGAAAGCTCCGGGAAAGTGCATATAGGGGGTAAACGTGAATTTGAGTTTGCGTCGGCCGGCATCGAGTCTCCACTCTCGGGCCTGCACTTCGTAAAATTCGATCCCCCAGTCGTAGTGGTCGAGCAGTTCGGCGGCACGCCAGTGGGTGACCAGGTAGCGGTTTTTGGTCCCGATCTCTTCGAGAAGATCTGCGACGGCGGAAGTGATGTCGGGATCCTGGTGGTGGCAGACGATATATTTGATGTGTTCGAGCGGCATCAACCGGAGGATCTTTTCTCTGGTATGGGTCCATGTCAGTTTCGAGCCCGGGTCGATCAGGATGCTCTCTTCACCATTTTCGATGAGATAGACATGACACTGGAAAATGTCGTTTTCCAGTACATGACCGACCCACCAGATATTCGGGGCGATCTCTACCGCTTTCGAACAGTCGATAATTTCGTTCCGTGACGAAAAATTCTCCATTTTATTCATGGGTTACCATAGCATAAAATTTTGTATAAAAGACTTAGCGACATAAAAGAATAATCGTCGTACACTTTATAAAATAGATATAA
>NZ_JAOZOZ010000104.1 GCF_029933015.1 Hydrogenimonas sp.
AAGTCCACTGGTAAAACCTACGGCGCCCCGCGCGCCGTGGCCTTTTCCACAACTCTTTTCATCTCCTCTTTTACCTGGAACCCCTCCGATTCTCCATAGAACCCATCTCAAAAATCCCCATAAGCGGGAATGGCACGCAAAAGGTGTGATGGCGAGGCGAAAAGCGCAAGGCGATGCCAAAGCATCGTCGAGCATTTTCAACGAAGCTAGCGTATATTTTGCGTGCCACCCTGCGGGCGGAGCGCTTTTGCCCCGTAACGGCGTTGCTTCTCCTTGACGTGGCTTTGGCCACGCCTGCGTCGAAGCGCCTTGCTACGAAGCAAAATCGCTTCCGTTACCGCCTATGGGGATTTTTGAGATGGGTTCTACTCTCCACTGAAAGAAAAAGCGGAAAAAACCGATATTGCCTGAAATCTTTGCAAAAGCTTGAGAGAACGAACGATTCGGGAAGTTTATGAAGATTTTCGAATCGAAATTCTAGAATTGCCGATAAATTTTTCAAAGGATCGAACCTATGGTAGTTGTTTTAACGAAATTTCCTGTCAAACCCGAACATGCGCGGGCCTATGCCGAGCATCTGAAAGAGGCGGTCTCCGGGTTCACCATCGAAAACCAGCCCGGTTTCAGGCAGATGCGTCTCATGATGGCGACCAATATGCCCGACAACGGCGAAGGCAAGATTTTCGTCATCGAAACGGTATGGGAGGATATGGAGAGTTTCGCCGCCTATACCCAAAGCGACGCTTTCAAAAAATCCCACGAAAAGACGCCGCCCCACGACTGGTTCACAGGACGTCCCTCCGTGGAAACCTACGAGACGATCGAGTGATCCCGGGAGTGAAGAGGCGTGATGCCTCTTTTTTCTTTAGAGAGCTTTTTTGAACGCTTTTTTCGCTGCCTTCTTCGCCGCCTTCTTTTTCGTGAGCTTTTTCTCCAACAGAGCCTGAAGCGCCTTTTTTCTGATTTTGTCGGCCTTTTTTCTTTTCAGAAGTTTTTTGGCTACCGCCTTGTTCGCCGCCTTCTTCACGATCTTTTTGAGTCTCTTCTTTTTGAGTGTTTTTGCCATGGTCGGCCTTTCGTAGAGTTTTGATGCCTCTTTTTCGACGCATGGTTCATTATAGCGCCATCAAAACGTTTTTTTTCTGAATCACAAAAATTCTGTGCCTTTGGGGTCGAAGCTAAAAATTTTTAAGATGGTTTCAAACAACGATGGAAGAAAGAGCCGATACAGCGGATAAAGCCCTTCGTATTCTCGTTTCCATGAGGCCTCCCTGTCTGTTTACAACTACGATATCGAAGAGAAAAGTTTCAAAAGCGTTACGAGACGGTTACATTTCTATAACGGCTTTGAAAAGGGATCCGGCCATTTAGTCTATGCTAATCTCAACTTTGCTACCATTTTGTTATCTTTCCACGACAAGGCGGAACGCATGGAGATCAAGACCTTCGAAAAGATGCAGAAAAAGGCGGCGAAAAAGAGTCAGACCGACTTTCTTCGCCTGGGACTTTCCCTCGTGTTCATGGCGATCGTACTGTTGGCGACCTGGAACAAGATTCCGGGCAACCCGTTCCTGGCGATCGCGGCGGTTTTCGGCGCCTACATGGCCATGAATATCGGAGCCAACGACGTCGCCAACAACGTCGGCCCCGCCGTCGGCTCCAAGGCGCTGACGATGCTTGGAGCCATTCTCATCGCGGCGGTCTTCGAATCGGCGGGCGCCCTGATCGCAGGGGGCGATGTCACCGGCACCATCAAGAAGGGAATCATCGATCCGGCGGCTTTCGCCCATCCCGAGTATTTCGTCTGGGCCATGACGGCTGCCCTGCTGGCTGCGGCACTGTGGCTCAACCTCGCCACCTACCTCAAAGCGCCCGTCTCCACGACCCACTCCATCGTCGGCGGCGTCATGGGCGGCGGTATCGCGGCGGGGGGAACCTTCGCCATCGTCGCGTGGGGTACGATGGGCAAAATCGCGGCCAGCTGGGTCATCTCCCCGATCCTGGGCGGCGTGATCGCGGCGGGCTTCCTCTACGCCATCAAAAAGACGATCATCTACCAGGAGAAGACCAAAGAGGCGGCCATGAAGCTGGTTCCCGTCTATGTGGCCGTGATGGGATGGGCTTTCGTCACATATGTCATCATGAAGGGCCTGAAACATATGATCAAACTGGGATTTCCCGTCGCGGCGGGCATCGGGCTTATCGGCGCCGCCCTCATCTTCTTCACGGTCAAAGCGGCCATCGCCAAATACGCCCACACCCTCAACGACGAGCGTGAGAGCGTCAACAAGCTCTTCACGATCCCCCTCATCTTCGCCGCGGCGCTTCTTAGCTTCGCCCACGGCGCCAACGACGTCGCCAACGCCGTCGGACCTCTGGCCGGCATCTACGACGCCCTGGCGCACTCGACGATCTCCACCAAAGCGGCGATTCCCCTGTGGGTCATGGTCATCGGCGCGGTGGGTATCTCCCTGGGTCTGGCGCTCTACGGCCCCAAACTGATCAAGACGGTAGGCAGCGAGATCACCGAGCTGGACCAGATCCGTGCTTTCTCCATCGCCCTGGCGGCGGCCATCACCGTCATCATCGCCTCACAGCTCGGACTTCCCGTCAGTTCCACCCACATCGCCCTGGGCGGTGTTTTCGGCGTAGGTTTCCTGCGTGAATATCTCGACAGGACACAGCGCCTCGAATACCGCATCAAAGAGGAGGAAGAGAAACTCGAAGAGTTGAAAAAACGCCTCGAAGCTTTCAGAAAAGAGCTTGAAAGTCTCGAAGCGAAAGAGACGAAATCACAGCAGGATTACGAGCGTATCGTCCACCTTTTCGAACTCATTGCGGACCACGAAAAAGCGGTGAAAAAAGAGGCCAAAGCTCTCAAACAGGTCGAAAAGACCAAATATGTCCAGCGCAGCGCCGTCAAGAAGATCGTCGCGGCCTGGATCATCACCGTTCCCGCGGCCGCTTTGGTTTCGGCACTGATCTTCTATATCATCAAAGGTATCATGGTATAAATCCTTTGACGGTCCATCGGGCAGAAACCGATGGATCGCCCCGATTCCTCACTACAGTCGCTTCTCCTCTTCGATCAGCGCCTCGACCCCTTCGGCCATCTGACGTACCGCCTGTACCTCGGTGATACCCAGGCGTCTTTTGTTACTGATGTCGTAGACACTTCCTTCACTTTCGCTGTGTTCGCCGTGGATGCCCCGTATCTGAAGCTCATACCTGTCGGTGATCGTTTTGAACTTTTCCATATCCTTCCCCAGTTTCGGAAGGCGGATATGGACGCTCGCACGCATCGCCGTGCCCAGGTTCGTCGGACAGCTGGTGATATACCCCAGACGTTCGCTGAAAGCGAAAACGAGTCTCTTCTCCAGCGATTTCACCGCTTTCGCCAGCCGTCCGAACACCGACGCGATATCCGCACCGGGCTCCATCGAGATGATACGCAACTGATCCTCCTCGTTCACCCACACCAGAAAGGTCTTGTCTGTGTTGTGGTAGATACCCCGTCCCTCCGGCCAGTCGCGGTTGAGACCCGCCGCTTCGAGAAAACGGTCGCCCTCCTTGAAGAGAAAGTGGTCTTTTATCATCCGTTCCCTGGTCTCTTTGTCCATTCCCTCCAGAGGGTGGTAGCTGCCCGCCAGTTCGCCCTCCAGCGCCCGCAGAGCGTCGGAAACCATACACTCGACGACGAGCCGCTCCCTGCGTGAGAGATTGGGCCCCAGGGGAAAGCAGTGGAGATTCCGTCCGACCCGTATGCGTGTGGAGAGCACGTAGGCGCCTTCGGGATCGGGATTTCCGATCTGCAGATGCGCTGGATCCATGTCGCTCACATGCCTGTCGTCGGGCCCGAAACCGTGATACTCCCGGATGATCGGATCAAGCAGCGGCGCGAAAAGCTCGTAGGACTCCTCGTCACCGGCATAGACACCGATACCGCTGTCGACGTTTTCTACGCCGGAGCGTATCAGCTGCTCCAGTGTATAGCCGTAGCGCGTCTTTTTATCTTTCAGCTCGTCGAAAACTTCGGGAGTGAGGTACTTGCAGAGCAAAGAGGTGCAGTTTTTCGGAAATTGGGGGTAGTTCATGGTAAGCTCCTGTGATAATGGAAACATATTAACACAGAACTTATGCGGATCGGATAAAAAAGACCTTTTCGCAGAAACCGGCCGGTCTCAGACCGGCATTTTGAACTTCTGGGTGATCAGCTCGCCCGCCTCGTCGAAATAGAGATAGTAGAGAAGATCTTTTCTGACACTCTGTCCAGCCAGATACCTCAGCGCCAGATTGGCCTGCAACGAGGCGATATGCATGACGATCGGCGCGGCGATGCCGGCGGGCTCTCTCTCCACGATCCGGAAAGCGTCGAAGGAGCTCTTTTCTATGAAACAGACCTGCCCGTTGAAAGCCTCCACCGAGCCGTAGACCCACGGAGAACCGATGGTTTTGGCGTAACGGTCGATCTCGGCGCGGCTGGGAAGGTTGTCGGTGGCATCCAGGATCAGGTCGTAGGAGCGCTCCTTTTGGGCGAACGCTTCGAAACGCATCACAAAAGGGGTCGCCTCGACGAAGGGACAGCGCTCCTCCACCAGCTTCGCCACGAGCTCGGCCTTGTACTTTCCTTCGTCTCCTACCTTGAATGCGATCTGACGGTGGATGTTGTGCTCGGAAACCTCGTCGAAATCGACGATGTCGATATGGCCGATCCCGCTGGCTCCCAGAGCGATGGCGAGGGAACTTCCCAGCCCCCCCGCACCGACGATGGCGATCCTCTTTTTCTGAAGGGCCGCCTGGGTCTCCTCGCCCCAGAGCATCACCTGACGGTTGAAGTAGCGGTTGTAGGCTTCCATATTCTTTCTCCCCACGCTCTCTTTTATTTGACTATCAATATAGCATTTTGTATGAAAAATAGAAAGTCAGAACATCTTCCTGTCCGATATTGATCGCGGGAAGATATTTCACTCCGACATTCAAATGGTCCTGCCAGAAGAGCGAGCCTCCAACACCCAGATCACCACCCAGATAGAATGTTTCGGCTTTGAAATCGAAAGAAGGCGACAAACCGGCGTAAAAACGCCATGGTCTTACATAATTTGTAGCGTTTTGATACCCTATATAAACACCTCCCCCCACGATCATATAATCGGTAGGAATGGCAGACTCGGGTCGTTTCATCAGATGGAGAAGCCGATCTTCAGGAACACCCTTTCCATCGAATGCTCCATACTCGGCATTGAACGAAAACTGAATGTCGGGATAGCCTGTACGCCACAATCTATAGGCAGAGAACCCCATCTTCTTTCCATTCCCCAAAGATTCTCCGTCCTGTCCTCCATATTCGATATATTCGAAATGACCTTCGAGTGTCGTCGAATTCAAAAGAGCGTAACTCAAACCTGCATGGAACCGATCACGATAACCACCCAGCATCAGATAACTGGTCTCATCGGTGTCTTCATGCCAGAAATATCCTATATCGGTGTTCCAGCGCTGCGAAACACGCCAATGTAGAAACAGACTTGCGGCAGTATAGGTGTCCATCCCGTTACGCAAACCTGCCCCGCCCGTGACGCTACCCCGGTCGAATCGTTTCGTCAAAAGCAGATCCGCGCCCTGCTGGGAATCG
>NZ_JAOZOZ010000105.1 GCF_029933015.1 Hydrogenimonas sp.
AGGGTGTCTGATCCTGTACCTTTATCTTTTCTCTGACCAGATCGCGGGATTCGGGCGCCACGAAATCGAAAACTTTCATACCGATGATTTCATCCTCTTCGTAGCCGAAAATATCCGCGAAGTTTCTGTTGGAGAGGATCGCTTTTCTTTCACTGTCGAAAACGGCGATTCCTTCTATCGCGCTGTCGAGAAGGATATTGAGCGTTTCGACTTCATGGCTTCGTTTCACATATCGGCCTTGTCGTATGGTTTCCGCAAAACCCTTTCGGGAATCCTGCCGTCCGGCTCGGATGGGGCTTTGTCACCATTTTACCATAGAACCCATTTCAAATCCGTCTAAAGGGCCACGTCGGTGTTTCGCGAAAATTTACGTTTTCCTTTTGGAGTGGATTCTACAAATATGAAAGTTCGGGACGATCTCTGTGGGTACCGGTACGCATCAGATGGTGCGACGTATGCGCAGATGCCGCCCCTCACGCCGGACTCCATCTCCAGTACAGCAGAGTCGTGTCGACCTGGATATCGCTTTTTCGGGGTTTGATGAAAAAGGTTTCGACGGGATAGTTTTCGAGCGAATACTTCTCTTCCAGTGCGTCGAGCCTCTCTTCGAGTTCCTCTTTCAGCGCTTCGATCTTCTCTTCGACGGCGGCCAGCCTCTCTTCGGCCCGGGCGACGTCGCTGCGTTCTTTGAGGACGCTTTTGCCCCCTTTGATCGCCTGGCCCACTTTCGAAGCCGCCGACCGTTTTCCGCCGAAGAGGGCGCCGAAGACGGCCAGGCCGGCGTCGATGATGGAGCTGGTGGTCTTCTGCTGCACGTCCTGCTTCTCCTTTTCGAGACGGTGCAGGGCTCTTTGGTAGCGGTCATGGAGCGTTTCGAGCTTTTTGGCGTAGCGCTCCTGCAGCTTTTCGCTCTCTTCCGATCGCTTCTCCTCCAGCATGTCCACGAGGCGTTCTTTGAAACTCTCCAGGCTCTCCCCCGGTCTGGACTCCGCTTTCAGCGCCTTGCAGCGGTAGAGTTCGAGCCGTTTTTCGTCGTAGAGCCAGTCGGCGAAGGCGCGGGCGAAGGGTTTGAGGCTTTTCGCGTTGGCTACGGCGGGGGGAAGGGGCGCGAAGGCGGCATCCTCCCGCGGTTTTTCCGGTGCCCGCTCGAAATCCTCTTCACAGGGCTCCGCTTCGTCCCAGCGGAGCGTCTCGGTCCGTTCGTCCAGCTCATGGATGCGGCACACCTCTTCCTGGATGTCGATGCCCCGGGTGGCGTTGAAAAATCTCACGCGACCTTTGGCCGCGAGGGTGGGGTAGTAGGTGCCGCCGGCCTGCAGGGCGGGTTCGAAGCGCTGGGGAATGGAGGGAGAGAGGATGGGTCGGGCAGAAGGGGCCGCCGCACTCTCGCGTTTTTGGGGTTTCTTTTCTCCGGCGGGGGCGGCGCCTCTCTTTTTCGCGGCCATCAGGATCGAGATATCCCGTTTTTTCAGCGGCCCTTTCAGATAGCTGAGCACCCAGCGGGTTCTAAAGAGACGGACCTGTTCGATGTGGGCGCTTTTGAGGAAAAAGACCCGTTTGGGCAAAGAGGCGATCAACTTTTCTATCCGATCTTTGGAGAGGGTGCCTTCGATCTTGCCGCTGAGCCCCTCGATCACTTTGGAGATGTCCTGTTTCGTCTGCAGGCGCCCGATGAACCAGGTGCCGATGTTCGATAGCCCCTTGTAGTCCAGGTCCACGGGGTTCTGGGTGGAGAGGACCATACCGACCCCGAAGGCCCTGGCCTGTTTGAGCATCAGCATCATCGGCTCTTTGGAGGGCGGGTTTTTCGTCGGGGGGAAGTAACCGTAGATCTCGTCCATGTAGACCAGCGCGCGCAGACGTCCGGTGCCGCTTTGGCGGCGCATCCATCCCAGGATCTTGTTGAGCAGGAGCGTGACGAAAAACATCCGCTCCTGGTCGCTCAGGTGGGCGATGGAGAAGATGGAGATCTTCGACTTCTGGCCGGCGTCGTACATCAGGGCGCCGATGTCGAGGGGGTCGCCCTTGAGCCAGTTTTCGAAGGTGGGGCTGGCCAGGACGTTGTTGAATTTGGAGGCGAGTTTGAAGCGGTCGGATGGCGGGTAGAAGCTCTCCAGCGGCAGCACGCCGATTTTGGAGAAGGGCGGGGTGATGATCTGGGCGATCAGGGTGCCCATGTCCAGCGGTGCCTCCTCCAGCCACGCCCTTTTGACGATCTGGGCGATCAGGATGAACTCGCGGCTCTCCAATGGATCGGCCTCGATGGAGACGAGGGAGAGGAGCGATGCGACGGTGGAGTTGATGGCCGATGCGAGGGTGTCGGGATCCTCGAGGATCGAGCTGTCGGGTATGTCGAGGCTGGCCAGCACGCTCACCGGTACGCCGGCGCTGGAGCCGGGGGTGTAGATCGTGACGTCGTGCTCTTTGAAGCGGCGGATGCGCTCCGTGGTCTGGTCGAAACTCTCGATCCCCTTTTTCCACGTTTCGGCCGTCTTTTTGGCGTACTCCATCGGCTCCACACCCTTCTGCTGGGCATCCTCCTCGACCCACGGCAGGAAATCCTCCGGCTTCAGGTCGTCGAAGGCGAGGCAGAGGTTGCCCATGTCCCCTTTGGGGTCGATGGCGATGACGGGGATGTTGTCGATGGCCGCCTCTTCGAGGATGTCGATCCCCAGTCCCGTCTTTCCGCTGCCGGTCATTCCGATGATGGCGGCGTGGGTCGTGAAGATTTTCGATTTGACGAGTGTCGGGTTTTCCGTCGCTTCCAGCGATTCGGTGTCGAGGTCTTTTCCGAGGTAGAAGATGCCCAGTTTTTCGAAGATTTTTTCCATGTTTACTCCTATTTTGTCGTTCCGAGGCCCAGCTTCAGGGGTACCAGGCCGTTTTCGGCCAGTTTCTGTACAGGTTTCGATTCACCGATGCCCGTGCGGTTTTTCTCTATGCCTTTACCCTTCATGTAGTCTGCGATATGCTGCGCGCGGCTGCGGCCCAGGGCCTTCAGCTCGTCGGTCGTGACGGGTATCGTCACCAGCAGCGCTTCGTAGAGCCGTTCGAGGTATTTGCGCTCGTCGAACTTCTCGTTTTTTTGTTTCAGCTCTTTCCGGTAGGCTTTTTTCAGGGCCATGAGGCTCTTGTAGTCGGTCCGCTTTTTGTAGAGGCCTTCGAGCAGGTCCGCCGTCATCCTGTTTTTGATCTGCTCATCCTTTTTCTGCTTCGTCTCCGCGATGAAGATGTCGCGCAGCTTGCTTTTGCGGATGCCCCGGGTATCGGCGGCGATGTGGTAGGCGCCCGTAAGCTCGAGCTTCAGCAGCGGCCGTTTCTGAAATATCTGGACGATTTTGTCGAGCTTCTCCATCTCGGTCGGGTCGACGACGTCGCTGCCCGGTTCGAAGTCGACGTACTGGAGCTTCTCGCCTTTGATGCCCAGCATGCTTCCCAGGAAGCGGAAGGGGGCGGTCACGATGCCGCTGATCATGTTGCCGATCGCCTGCCAGACCACTTTGCCGATCTTGAATTTCGGGTCGGTCACGTTGCCGTCGACGGGGATGTCCAGGTCGATGACGCCGTCGCTGTCCTTGAGCAGCGCCAGGGCCATCTTGATCGGGGCGTCGATGCTTTCGTTGCTCTCCACCTCGTCGCCCAGCTCCAGTTTTTTCAGGACGATCTTGTTGTCGCTTTTTAGCTTTCCGGCGTCGATGAGGTATTTGAGTTTGAGCCAGAGGCGGCCGTCTTTGATCGTGTAGCCGATATATTTGCCGGTATAGGGGGAGAGGTTGGTGACGTCGAGGTTTCTGAAGTCGATGTCCACTTCGCTCTTTTTGACGGGATTGGCGGCGATCAGAATGGCTTTGATGTTGGCCATGCCGTACTTGTCCACGACACCTTTGAGACGGACGGCGGCGACGTTGTCGGGTTTGGAGCTGATGCCCAGCGCTTCGCCGTTGAGGTCGTGGATGTGGGTCGAGAAGGGCAGCGGCAGCGAGAGGTCGGAGAAGTCGCTGCTGCCGTTTTCGATCTCGATTTTCGTCAGCATGTAGTCGAAGGCATCCTCTTTTTCGCTTTTCGGTCTCTTTTTGGCGGAAGAAGCGCTCTTTTTCCCTTCGACGACGAGCCCGTCGAGATTGGTCGAGCGGTTTTTGCCGATGTGTACCTTCATATAGGGTTTTTCGACACGGATCCGGTCGACTTTCATGGCGTGGGGGAAGAGTTCCAGTTTCGCCGGTTTTAGGGTGATCTTTTCGACCCTGAAGATCTTCTCTTTTTTGTCGGCGTGGTCGATCCGCAGGTTTTTGAGGTCGAGGGAGTAGTCGATCTTCGCCTTCGGTTTCCTGCGGTCGTCGTAGGAGATCTTCGCGCGGCTGTCGAGGGAGCCTTTCGGGATGTCGATGCGTACAAATCTTTGGATATAGGGGAGGTAGGGGTGCAGCGCCACCGACGCGGTCCGCAGGTTCAGCTCCGCCTGCAGGGGATCGGCGAGAAATTTTCCTTTGGCCCAAATGCGCCCTTTTTCGGGTGTGGCGAGGGAGAGCTTGAAGTCCGCTCTCTTTTTCTGAGGCCAGGCGAATCCGTCGATCTGCGCGGTGATCTTTTTCATATCCAGTCTGGCCCGTTCGGGGCCGGAGCGGTCGTCGAGGCGTATCTCTCCTCCGCTCAGGCGCAGCGTGTTAAGGGAGACATTGAAAGGCTTGGTCTTTTTCGTGTCCGCTCTTTTTTTCGGCCGTGAAGATGGGCTTTTTTTCTGAATGAAGAGGCGTTCGAAGTTGCTTCGACCTTTTTTGTCGAGAACCACCGTGCCTTTGGGTGCGTCGATATGGAGGCTCTCGACCGCCAGCCGGTTTTCGGGCATCGTGAGATCGCCGTTTTTCAGCTCGATGCGCCGCAGGGCGGCGGGTTTGTCGCGGGCTTTTTTGTCCAGCAGCGCGATCTTTCCGAGCGCCAGGGTCTTGAGCCGTGCGTGGAGCGTGCCGTTCGTGTCGAACCGGACCGCTCCGATCGTGTGGGCGTGGTCGGCGTCGAGGCGGTAGGCGGGCGTTTCGAAAGCGGTGTGGACCTTTTGCAGTACTGTTTCATCCACGGTGATGTGCCACGGTTTCGACGATGCGTCCGAGGCGGTGGAAGCGTTCGTGTCGCTCTTTTTGGCTTTGCCGCTTTTTTTGAGCCATTTTTCGAAAGAGAGTTTCCCTTTTCTATCCATCGAAGCGTAGAGTTTCGTCTCCTCCAGTGAGACGCTGCCGATGTGGATCGTGCGCTCAGGCCATGCCGCTTCGATGCCCTCTACAGCGAAGCGGCCTATGGTCACAGGTGTCGAAACGGGATCGTCGAGCCTGAAGCCATGCAGGGCGAACCGTCCCTCTTCGATTTTCGCGGCCACCCCGTGGGGTGTCTGAGACGCCCGGTAGGCCAGGTAGAGTTCCGCGGTGCCCTCTTTGATATCGAGATTGGCGAACTCTTTGAGGTAGTGGTTGATTTTGTCGAACCTTCCCCCGTCGACGGTGAGTTCGCCTTCGATGTTGAAAGGATTGAGGGAGATTTTGGAAAAGGATCGGACAATGCCGCTCGATTTCGTTTCGATCTCGTAGGCGATGAACCCGTAATCGCTGGGGA
>NZ_JAOZOZ010000106.1 GCF_029933015.1 Hydrogenimonas sp.
GACTGCACCTGCGCGCTGTCGGCCAGTTCCGCGTTCGTCGCCGCCTGCAGGTTGATATAGTCAGGATCGTTGAGCCAGGTGATGTCGGCGTAGAAACCGTCCCGGGCGTCGCTGCCGCCGGAGGTAAAGAGTCTCGCCCTTTCGTATCGCAATTCGGCCCCATAATGTGAGTGGTTTTTCAGATCGTACTTCTGGACATAACTCTCTTTGGTTCTGAAATAGCCCATCTTGACATACCCTTCCGAATAGGGCGTATCGACGAATCTGAAGATCGCGTAGGCACCGACGCCTCTGTCGACACGGTACTGCGGGGCCACTTCCAGGTCCCATTGCGGATCGATGGCGAGATAGAAGGGCTGCTCATAGATGAAACCGTCCCTGTCCGATATGCCGAATTTCGGCCGCAGCAACCCGCTTTTTCGTTTCCTCTCCATCGACGTGCCGATATAGGGAAGATAGAAAACCGGCGTTTCTCTGATGTAAAAACGGGGGTTCCAGATATTCATCCATTTGGTTGTCGCATTGTAATCGACGGAGCTGAATTCGATATGCCAGTCCGGGCAGGTAACGTCGCAGCTCGAGAGAAACGCTTTTTCGAGTGTCAGCTCATCTTTGATCTTTTCAGCCTTTTTTCCCCGCGCCCAGAGCTGCTGCTCGAATCCGGTCAGAAAGTAGTCGTTGAAGATGTCGTGTTCGTTTTTGAGATCGAGATGGACATGGTCGCTGAGCATCGCATACTGCATCCCCTTCATCAGGGTGACGTTGCCGAAAAGCTCCATAACGGAGCGGTTCGTGTCGTAAAGAGCCCTGTCGGCCTGCAGGATCATATCCTGGTAGTAGACGACGACACTCCCTTCCGCCGTCAGAGTCGTGGCGTTGCGTTCGACTTTCGACGCCAGGATCTGCACTCTGGCGTTTTGTTCCTGGGCGGCAAAAAGGAGAGCTGCCAAGAGGAGCAGAAGGAGAAAACTACGCATCGACCACCAGCGTCGAGGCTATTTTGTCGTGCCATGTCTGGCGAAGAGGGTCGAAAAAGGCCCAGACAAATCCCAGATAGAGCACCATACCGCTGATGACCCGGAAAATGGCACGGTTGAAAGCCACGATGAAACGCGGCCGGCTCAAAGAGGCGGCTTCCACCACCTGCATCTTCATCGCGATTTTACCGAGTGAGGCGCCATACTGCCACACGAACCATGTATGGTAGATGATCTGGGCCATCGCCATCAAAAGCCAGACGCTGTTGACGACGGCCGCGATCTCTTCGGCACTCTGCGCCATCGAGATGGGCTCCCAGAGCAGAAAAACGAACAGCATGCTGATCAGGATATCGTCGATGGCGTACGCCACCGTCCTTCGGCCCAGCGGAGCGAGTCCTAGACCCGCTTCCCGCAGGCGGTGTTCTATCGACTCATCCATTCGTCTGACGAAGCGCCTGGTAGGCGATGTCGCTGCGGCACTGCTTGCCGGCGAAATGGACCTGTCCGCAGAGCATGTAGGCGTTGTCCCTGGCCTCTTTGATCGTATCGCCAAGTCCCACGCAGACCAGAACACGACCGCCCGTGGCCATCAGCTTGCCGTCGATCAGGCTGACTCCCGCATAGTCGATATGGGCCTTTTCCGCCAGTTCCGTATGGACGATCCTGTCGACGATGATCTCCGCCGGTTCGCTGCTTTTGTAGGGATAGTTTCTGCTGGCCATCACGACCCCGACGGCGTACTTGTCGATAAACTCGACATTCAGCTCGTTCAGCCTGCCCGATGCGGCCTTGTCGAAGAGTTCGCTGGCCGGTGTCTTGAGCAGAGGCATCAGCACTTCGCACTCCGGGTCCCCGAATCGCACGTTGAATTCCAGCGTGTAGGGTTCGCCGTTCACGATCATGAGGCCGGCGAAGAGCACTCCCTCGAAAGGCATCCCCTCTTCCGCCATGCCGTCCACCGTCGGCCGGATGATCCGCTCTTCGATCTTTCTGTAGAGTTCATCGTCGATCAGAGGAGTCGGCGCGTAGGCACCCATCCCTCCGGTATTGGGCCCCTCGTCGTTGTCGAGCAGACGCTTGTGATCCTGCGCCGCCGGAAGCGTTACGAAATCCTTGCCGTCACAGATGGCGAAGAGGGAGAGTTCGTATCCATCCAGGAACTCCTCGACGACGATCTTCGTGCCCGCGTCGCCGAAAGCCTTGCCGCTGAGCATTTCGGAGGCCGCCTTTTTGGCGTCGTCGTGCGTCTTGGCGATGATGACACCCTTGCCCGCGCAGAGTCCGTCGGCTTTGACGACGATCGGCGCCGGAAGCGAGTCTATGAATCTGAACGCCTCTTCGATACTCTCGGTCTCGATGTAGCGCGCCGTGGGAATGTCGTGGCGCGCCAGGAAGTTTTTCATGAAGATTTTGCTGCCCTCCAGCTGGGCCGCTTTTTTCGAAGGACCGAATATTTTGAGACCGCGTTCCTTGAAGATGTCGACGATCCCCGCCACCAGCGGCGCCTCGGGACCCACGATCGTCAGATCGATCCCCTCTTTCTGTACATAGTCCGCCAGCGCCTCGTAATCGGAGATATCCACATTCTCCCCCATCTGCGGCGTCGCTCCGTTGCCGGGTGCGAAATAGATCTTCTCCACCGCCGGATCCTTGTGCAAAGCACGACCAATAGCATACTCCCGTCCACCGCTGCCAACGACCATCACTCTCATAACAAAACTACCTTTTTTCGGGGATTTGGAAAAACTGAATCATCTCATCGTCATCGCTGTTGTATGTTCGGCTGCCACATATGCGAAATCAGCGGTGTGCGGATGCAAGGCGTGGTGACGAGGCGTAGCCAAAGCTACGTCGATGGAGCCACAACGCAGCAGACGTGCGCCGATGATGCAGCAGATGTGGTAGAAGAACATACAACATCGATGACAAAAAAAACGACCGAGCGGGCGTTCACGCTTGAGTGTGGTCCATCAATAGACCAACGGTGCAGGAGGGAGGTGCGCTTTAGGCGGCAGCTTCTCGCCGGGAGCGCCGGCTCAGGCGAAGTTACCGACACACCACGCACCTACGCCGGTCCCGCAATATCAAAGTGTTGGACCCCCGATATGCGGGTAGCGCACCGCTCAGTCGGTACGGACGGTCCTTCGACCGTCCAGATATTCAAATTATACTCCAAAATGCTTAATGGTGCACTAAATGTTTTGAAAAATCGATCGCTTCGTCGATAGATGTGGAGGGAGAGAGCTCCGGAGTTACGGCATCCGGGAATGCCTGTGCGGTTTTGTGACCGATAGCCACCGCCTTCCAGCTTTCATGCCAGGAGAAGTTTTCGAAAAAGCATCGGACGATGGAGGGAGCCGTGAATATCAGCACGGCGCCTTCTGCCGGTTTTTCCCCCTCATCGTATCTTTTACAGGAGGTTTCGTAGACGATCTTTTCATCCACTTCGACCCCAGCGTCTCTGAGGTCCTTCGCGATTTTGGAGACGACCACCTTCGGACGGCTGTAGAGCCATCTGTATTGTGGGAAATGCTCCGCCAGCTCTCTGGCCAGTACGTCCCCGTAGGCTTTGGTGGCGATGTAGATCACCCGGCCGCCGCGCTTTTCCACTTCCCGGGCCGTCATTTTCCCGATGGCGGCCACGGGCGTCTCGCGCCATGCCCCGCCGCTCACCTCATCGAGCGCGACGACCCCCTGCTTGGAGGTGAGGATGAGTCCGTCATAACCCGAAAAGTCGATAGCCTGGGGAATCGTTTCGAACCGGATCATCGGCAGATGCCGGACACCCGGCCGGGAAGTGGGAGACAGGAGGTAAATCGGGAACCGGGAGTCGGGAATCGTAAAGGCACTTGACGCCTTCTTTTTTCCATTCACCATTTACCATTCACCTTTCACGGACGCACGGTGAAACCGTGCATCATTCCCACTCGATCGTCGCCGGCGGCTTGGAGCTGATGTCGTAGACCACGCGGTTGATGCCGTCGACTTCGTTGATGATGCGGCGGCTGATGCGCTCGAGCAGGTCGTGGGGCAGATGGGCGAAAGTCGCCGTCATCCCGTCGACCGCTTCGACGACGCGGACGCAGACGGTGTTGTCGTAGGTGCGGTTGTCGCCCATGACCCCGACGCTCTTGACGTTGAGCAGCACGGCGAAGGCCTGCCATGTCTTGTTGTAGTAGCCGCTGGCTTTGAGCTCTTCGAGCAAAATGACGTCGGCCTCTCTCAGCAGATCGAGATCGTAGATGTTCACCTCCCCCATGATGCGGATCGCCAGGCCCGGCCCCGGGAAGGGGTGGCGGTAGACCAGCGATTCGGGCAGGCCGAGCTCCAGTCCCAGTTTGCGCACTTCGTCCTTGAAGAGTTCCCGCAGCGGCTCGATCAGCTCGAAATCCATCCAATCGGGCAGACCGCCCACGTTGTGGTGGGATTTGATCGTCTCGCTGGGCCCTTTGACCGAAACCGACTCGATGACGTCGGGATAGAGCGTTCCCTGGGCCAGGAACTTGATACCCGAATGCTTCTTCGCCTCCTCCTCGAAGACTTCGATGAAGGTGTGGCCGATGATTTTGCGTTTTTGTTCCGGGTCGGTAATACCGGCCAGTTTGACCAGGAAGTGCTCGGCCGCGTCCACCGTGATGAGGGGAACCTTCAGGTGGACCTTGAAAACGCTCTCCACCTGCTCCCGCTCGCCCTTGCGAAGCAGTCCGTTGTCGACGAAGACCGGAATGAGCTGATCGCCGATCGCCTCGTACAGAAGCGCCGCGACGACGGAGCTGTCGACCCCGCCAGAAAGCGCACAGAGCACCTTCGCATCGCCCACCTGCTCGCGGATCTTTTTGATCTGCTCTTTGAGAAAGTGGCCCATGTCCCACTTCTCGGTGACGCCGCAGATTTTTCTGGCGAAGTTGCGGAGCATGATGTGCCCCTCCTCGGTGTGGTGCACCTCGGGGTGAAACTGCAAAGCGTAGATCTTACGTTTCTCGTCGGCGATGGCCGCATAGGGAGAATTGTCGCTGTAGGCGATCGGTTTGAAGCCTTCGGGAAGTTTCTCGACGCGGTCGGAGTGGCTCATCCAGACCACCGTCCCGTCGTGGCACCCCTCAAAAAGCGGGGAGGTGTGGCCGTGCTCTTCGTGGAAATGGAGCTCGGCCTTGCCATATTCGTGGTGGGTGGAGCGAACGACCGAGCCGCCGAAATCGACCGCGATCCGCTGCATGCCGTAGCAGATACCCAGGATCGGCAGGCCAAGATCGTAGACCGCCGGGTCCACTTCGTAGGCATCCTTGTCGTAAACCGACGCGGGTCCGCCGCTGAGGATGATCCCTTTGGGATTTTTGGCTCTGATCTCTTCGACTTTGGTGAAATAGGGGACGATTTCGCAGTAGACCTTCTCTTCGCGGAGTCTTCGGGCGATGAGCTGCGTATACTGCGAACCGAAATCGAGTACGATGATGCTGACGTCTTTCAAATTGGAGTCCTTGGAGGAAAATATTTTTTGTATTTTATCGAAAA
>NZ_JAOZOZ010000018.1 GCF_029933015.1 Hydrogenimonas sp.
TATCCCGAAGCGGCGATGGCGACGCTGGAGGTGCTGGAAGACCACGGTTTTGCTGTGGAGTATCCAGATGGGCAGAGCTGCTGCGGACAGCCTTTTTTGAACAACGGATTGATCGACGAGGCGAGGCCGCTGGCCGACCGCTTCGTCGAACTCTTCGCCGACTACGACTATGTAGTCGCTCCCTCGAGCAGCTGCATCGGGGCGGTGAAGTTCCGCTACGAAGGGGTGACGCGCGATGCCCGCTATCCGCTGCTTCGGCCCAGGCTCTACGAACTCTGCGAGTTTCTGCACGACGTGGTGGGAGTGGAGAATCTGCGTTTTTCTCCCTGCCATGCCCGGGTGGGGCTGCACAACAGCTGTCACGCCGTTCGGGAGCTCGGGCTGGCGACGCCCAGCGAGCTCAACATCCCCCACTACTCGAAGATCAAAGCGGTCCTCTCACGGGTGGAGGGGCTCGAAATCGTCGAGCCTTCCCGGGACGAATGCTGCGGTTTCGGGGGTACCTTCTGCGTCCAGGAACCGGATGTCTCGGCGATGATGGGGCGCGACCGCCTCGCCGACCACCTTGCCAACGGCGTCGAGATCATGGCGGGGGTGGACATGAGCTGCCTGATGCACATGGAGGGGCTGGCGAAGCGGGACGGGACGACGATGCGCTTCGTCCACGTGGCGCAGCTGATGAGAGGAAACCCGGAGAGGAGCGTCGAATGAGCGGCCGATGTCCGCCGGTCGACCATGCGAAAAACGCCGCATCCTTCACCGCCGACGCGAAGCGGGCCCACTGGCACGACGAGGCGCTCTGGTTCGTGCGCCAAAAACGCGACAGAGCGGCGAAATCGGTACCCGAATGGGAGGCTCTCAGAGAGACGGCCGAAGCGGTCAAGGCCCACACGCTGAAGCATCTGGGATACTATCTGGAGCGTTTCGAAGAGCGGGCGAAGGCCAACGGCATCGAGGTCTACTGGGCCCGTGACGCCGCCGAGCACAACGCCATCGTGGCCCGGCTGCTGAATGAGCATGGGGCCGAAAGAGTGGTCAAAAGCAAATCGATGCTGACCGAAGAGTGCGGGCTCAACCCCCATCTGGAAAGCCTGGGTATCGAAGTGACCGATACCGACCTGGGAGAGCGGATCGTGCAGCTGGCGGGCGATCATCCGAGCCATATCGTCCTGCCCGCGATCCATATGAAAAAAGAGGATGTCTCCCGGATCTTCGCCGAGCATCTGCAGACCGATCCGGAAAACTCCGACCCGGGGTATCTGACCCGGGCGGCCCGCCGCCATCTGCGCCGAAAATTTCTCGAAGCCGACGCGGCGATCACGGGGGTCAACTTCGCCCTGGCGGAGGAGGGGGCGTTCGTCGTCTGCACCAACGAAGGCAACGCCGATCTGGGGACGGCGCTGCCCGGTCTGCACATCGCCTGCATGGGGCTGGAAAAGATCCTTCCTTCGGCGAAGGAGCTGGGAATCTTCACGCGGCTGCTGGCCCGAAGCGCGACGGGACAGGCGATCACGACCTACACCTCCCACTTCAGAAAGCCCAGACCGGGGGGCAGGCTCTGCGTGGTGATCGTCGACAACGGTCGAAGCCGGCTCCTGCGTGGGGAGTACGCCAAAACCCTCTCGTGCATCCGTTGCGGCGCCTGCATGAACACCTGTCCCGTCTACCGGCGCAGCGGCGGCCACAGTTACGGCTACGTGATCCCGGGCCCTATCGGCTCCGTGCTGGCGGGAGCGAGGGAGGTTGCGACCTACGCGTCGCTTCCCTTCGCCTGTTCGCTCTGCGCCTCCTGCGACAACGTCTGCCCCGTACGGATCGATCTGCACAAAACACTCTATCGGGAGCGTGAAGAGGCGATCGACATCCCGTGTTATGCAGGAAAGAAGCGGCTGCTACACCTGATGTCGTGGGTGCTGCAGCGTCCCCGGCTTTACGGTCTGCTGATGGGAGCGATGCGTTTTCTGCTGCCCCGTCTGCCCCGGCCGCTGCTGTACAGCCGTTTCAACGTCTGGGGACGGGATCGGGAGACGCCGATGCCCGCTCCCCGGTCCTTCAGGGATCTCTACAGAGAGAGGAGAAGTCGATGAACGCCCGTGAAACGATACTGAACGCCTTGAAAGAGCGCCGGGAAGCTCCCGCGGACCGCCCTCTTTTCGAAAAGGAACCGATGCGTTTCGACGATCTTTCCGAAGCTTTCGCCACGGCTCTCGAAGCCGCCGGCGGGGAAGCGGTCGAGACGGAGGAGGTGAGTGCCGAAGCGATCGCCGGCCACTTTCGATTCGAGGGGCGTATCCTCGATACCAGGGAGAGCGGGGAAGCGCTTTCCCGCCGGGACGGGATCGGCCTCGTTATCGTCGAAGGGGCGTTCGGCGTAGCCGAAAACGGTGCCGTCTGGATCGACCCGAAGGAGCGCTATCCCAGAGAGCTGCTGACCCTGGCCGAAAACGTGGCGGTGGTGCTGAAAAAGGGTGCGATCGTCGCGACGATGCACGAAGCCTACGAACGGATCGACTTTTCCGGCATCTCCTACGCCCTCTTCATGGCCGGCCCCTCCAAGACCGCCGACATCGAGCAGGCCCTGGTCATCGGCGCCCACGGCGCCATCGGAATGAGAGTCTTTCTGCAGGGACGTTGAAATCCC
Organism: Hydrogenimonas sp.; assembly: GCF_029933015.1. Taxonomy (GTDB): domain Bacteria; phylum Campylobacterota; class Campylobacteria; order Campylobacterales; family Hydrogenimonadaceae; genus Hydrogenimonas. Next base: position 2,642 of record NZ_JAOZOZ010000018.1, read on the forward strand.
GTCGCCATTTTGGCTGAACCGGGATCCGAAAATCGACGATAAACTTGACAACCAGAAAGAGGGTACGCTCCCCTTTTATAATTATCAATTATCAATTATCAATTATCAATTATCAATTGACATACTTCTCCACCACCCACTCCGCGAAAGAGAGACTGCACGTAAAGGCCGGTGAGACGGCGTTGAGGATGTGAACGGAGGTTTCGTCCCCCTCGACGACGAAATCCTGGACCAGTTCGAGTGTGCGGGTATCGAGCAGCTGGGCGCGGATGCCCGGGGTGCTCCAACGGTCGAACTTTTTCTCGTCGATGCTTTTGACCATGTCGCGGGCCAGGGAGGCCAGATGGGCTTTGGAGTATTTCCTGAACTCTTCGAAGGCCAGGGATCGGAAATTGAAGCGGTTGGTGACGAAGAGTCTGGCTTCGTACCAGAGGATCTCCACCAGATCGTCGATGTCGAAGTTTTTGAAACCTTCGTAGTTTTCCCGCCAGAAGGCAGGAATCGCCGTGGGGCCGATCTTGATCTTTCCGTCGACGGTGACGGTGTAGTGGACGCCGAGGAAAGGGTTTTTGAGGTTCGGGACCGGATAGATGTTGGTGACGATAGGGTGGTCCTCTCCCCCGTATCTGAGATAGATCCCCTTGAAGGGGATGATCGTGTACTCTTCGCCGAAGCCGAACTGTTTGGCGATCTTGTCGGCGTAGAGACCGGCGCAGTTGATGATGGTTTCGGCTTCGAAGGTGCTTCGGTCGGTCTTGATACGGTTGAGGCCGACACGGTAGAGATATTTCGTATTCAGATAGAGGTTCGCGCCCCTTTCCATGACCACGTCTCTGAGTCTCCTCACCACCTCTTTGGGATTGACGGTGGCCGTAGTGGGACTGTGGAGAGCGAAGCGGTGTGTTCTGACGTTGGGATCGATCGTCTCCAGCTCCCTCTCGTCGATGATCCGGACATCGACACCGTTGGTCTTGCCCCGTTTTTCCAACTCGTGGAGGGTTTCGACCTCCGCGTCGTTTCTGGCGACGACCACCTTTCCGCAAGCGTTGATCTTGAGGCCGTGCTCCCGGCAGAAGGTTTTCAGACGGGCGTTTCCCTCCCTTGTGAAACGGGCTTTGAGGGAGTCCGCCGTGTAGTAGAAACCGGCGTGCAGCACGCCACTGTTGCGGCCGCTGGCGTGCATCGCCACATCTTTCTCTTTCTCGATGATCGAGATCGATTTTCCCGGATATTTTTCCTGCAGCGCTTTGGCGACACTCAATCCGATGATTCCTGCACCGATGACGAGAAAGTCGGTTTTCATGCTCGGTCCTGTGATGGTTTTCGAAAAATTATAACGTATGAAACTATAGATGGATGAAAATGTGGAAGAAAGAGATCGTTCTTTTCGTTTCGTATATCCTATACGAAACAGGGGACCCCGAAGGGCCCCGATGAAATATCAGAGTTTGCCGTCGAGGTGATCGGCGAGGCGCTGCAGTTTGACGCGATAGGCGTCTTTGTCGAAATCTTTGACACGTGCGACACCGTCTTCGACCGCGGCTTCTGCGACGGCTGATGCGACCCATACCAGAACACGGCGGTCGAACGGAGAAGGAATGATGTATTCGGGTCCGAACTCCATGTTTTCACGGCCGTGGGCTTTCTTGACATGCTCGGGAACCGGCTCTTTCGCCAGGGCTGCGAGAGCTTTTGCCGCGGCCATTTTCATGCCTTCGGTGATTTTCGTGGCGCGTACGTCGAGTGCACCGCGGAAGATCTGCGGGAATCCCAGAACGTTGTTGACCTGGTTCGGGAAGTCGCTTCGGCCGGTACCGACGATGACGTCCGGGCGTGCCTCTTTGGCGACCGGAGGCATGATTTCGGGAATCGGGTTGGCGCAGGCGAAGATGATCGGGGCTTCCGCCATCGTCTTGACCATATCCGCGCTGATGAGATCCGGACCGGAAAGACCCAGAACCATGTCGGCACCCTTCATCGCGTCTTCGAGGGTTCTGTCCGGCGTATCGAAAGCGAACTCCTGCTTGTATTTGTTGAGGTCGGTACGTCCGCTGTGGATGACGCCTTTGGAGTCGAGCATCGTGATGTTCTTGACGCCGAGCTGCTTGTACATCTTCGCACATGCGATACCGGAAGCGCCGGCACCGACGACGACGACTTTCAGATCTTCGACCGGCTTGCCCGTCATTTCGAGGACGTTGATGAGGCCGGCCGTGGTGATGACCGCCGTACCGTGCTGATCGTCGTGGAAGACGGGTACGTTACAGATCTCTTTGAGGCGCTCTTCGATCTCGAAACATTTGGGTGCTTTGATATCTTCGAGGTTGATGCCGCCGAACGTGTCGGCGATGCGTGCGACCGTCTCGATGATCTCTTCGGTATCTTTCGTGTTGAGTTCGATGTCGATGGCGTCGACGTTGGCGAAGGTCTTGAAGAGGACCGCTTTACCCTCCATGACCGGCTTGGAAGCGAGGTGTCCGATGTCTCCGAGACCCAGAACGGCGGTTCCGTCGCTGATGACGGCGACCAGGTTGCCTTTGTTGGTGTAGTCGAACGCCGTATCGATATCTTTCTCGATCTCGAGGCAGGGGTAGGCGACGCCGGGGCTGTAGGCCATCGCCAGCTCTTTTTCCGTGTCACACGGTTTCGTGATGAGTGTTCCGATTTTACCGTTGGTGTCGAACTCGTTGCGCGCTTTGTGGTACTGTAGTGATTCTTCTTTGAACGTGTCGCTCATGTTACTCTCCTGTTGGAATTAAAGGTATTACCATTCTACACTCTTTATGCTGTCAAAAAGGGGTTGTCGAACCATTTGGACTAGCATGTCGAAAAAAGTGTAACATTTTTCTACACTATTTCGAACCGTAAAAGACTTCAATCCCACGGAAGTATTTTTTGGCTAAAATGAACGTCATATAAAAACAGGATCGGTGATATGGAAGATATGGTAGCGGAATCGTTCAAATATACGGTTCTTGGAATGGGTGTCGTCTTTCTGTTTCTCTACATCCTCGTACTGATGCTCCGTCTGCAGAAAAGTCTGATCGTCAGATTTTTCCCGCAGGAGAAAGAGGTATCGACGGTTTCGGTACGGCCTCAGGCTGTCGCAAACGACGGCAAAGAGGAGAGAAGAAAGATCGCCGCGATGACGGCGGCCATACACCACCATAAAAAAGTGATGAGGAAATAGCGTGAAGAAATTTATCGATGTTATGGATACGACCTTCAGGGACGGATTCCAGTCCGTCTTCGGCGGCCGGGTGCTTATGGAGGATTTTCTGCCGGCGGTGGAAGCGGCGAGAGAGGCGGGGATCACCCACTTCGAGTTCGGCGGAGGGGCGAGGTTTCAGAGCCTCTTTTTCTATCTGAGGGAGAACGCTTTCGAGATGATGGACCGCTTCCGCGAAAAGGCGGGTCCCGAGGCCAATCTCCAGACCCTGGCGCGGGGGATCAATACGGTCATGCTCGATACCGGCAGCCGGGAGCTGATCGATCTGCACGCCAAACTCTTCAAGAAACACTCGACGACGACGATCCGCAACTTCGACGCCCTCAACGACGTGGACAACCTCGCCTTCAGCGCCGAGTGTATCCACAACCACGGCCTGCGCCACGAAGTGGTGATCACGATCATGGATCTTCCCCCCGGATGCACCGGGGCCCACGACGCCGACTTCTACGAGAAGGTACTGCGGAAAATTCTCGATTCGGGGCTGCCTTTCGACAGTCTCTGCTTCAAGGACGCCAGCGGCACCTCCAACCCCAACAAAGTCTACGAAACCATCAGCCGGGCCCGCAAGCTGCTGCCGGAACACACCCATATCCGTCTGCATACCCACGAGACGGCAGGGGTCAGCGTGGCGTGCTACCTGGCGGCCCTGGAGGCGGGAGTCGACGGGATCGACCTGGCCGTCGCGCCCGTCAGCGGCGGGACGAGCCAGCCCGACATCCTGACGCTGCTGCACGCCGTCAAAGGGGGCGAGTTCGATCTGGGCGGCCTGGAGCTGGAGAAGGTGCTGCGGTACGAAGAGGTGCTCAACGACTGCCTGAGCGACTATTTCATTCCGCCGGAAGCGACGCAGGTGTCGCCGCTGATCCCCTTCTCGCCGATGCCCGGCGGCGCCCTCACCTCCAACACCCAGATGATGCGCGACAACGGCATCCTCGACAAGTACCCCCTGGTGATCCGGGCGATGCGCGAAGTGGTGGAGAAGGGCGGCTACGGCACGTCGGTGACGCCGGTGTCGCAGTTTTACTGGCAGCAGGCTTTCAACAACGTCATGTTCGGTCCCTGGAAAAAGATCGCCCCGGGCTACGGCCGCATGGTGCTGGGATATTTCGGCAAGACGCCGGTGGCGCCCGATCCGGAAATCGTGAAGATCGCCGCCGAGCAGCTGAAACTGGAACCGACGACGGAGAACCCTCTGGATATCGCCGACCGGGACGAGAAGAAGTCGATCGCCTACTGGAAAGATGTGCTCGAGAAAGAGGGGATCGAGGCGACGGAAGAGAACATCTTCATCGCCGCGTCGTGTCAGGAGAAGGGGATCGCCTTCCTCAAGGGCGAAAGTCCCCTGATGGTGCGCAAGAAGAGTATGGAAGAGGCGGAAACCGCCGCGGCTTCGGCCAAAGCGCAGCCCGCGGCCGCTCCTTCGGCTCCCGCCCCGGCCGCTTCGGCCGGCGGCGTCTACACCGTCGTGGTCGACGGCGAGAAGTTCCGTGTCGAAGTGGTCGAAGGGGAGGGGGAACCCTCCGTCAAAAGCGTCGAGAGCGTCGAATCCGTCCCGCAGGCTCCGAAGTCCGAACCGAAAGCGACACCCGTGGGCCATGAAAAGGTCGACCACAACATGGTGGAGGTGAAGGCACAGATTCCGGGAACGGTTCTGAAAGTTCTCAAAAATCCCGGAGAGAGGATCGAGGAGGATGAAGTGATCATGATCATCGAAGCGATGAAGATGGAGATCGAGATCCCCTCGCCCAAAGCGGGTGTGCTGGTCAAAGTCGACGTGAACCAGGGCGACACGGTGCAGGAAGGGCAGGTGCTCGCCCATGTCCAGTAGGAGTTTGTGATGAGAGGGAGCCTGAGTACGGTTCTGCTGTTTCTGTCGCTCTTTTTCGCCGCAACACTGACGGCGGCCGATCACGCCCCCCGGATGGAGCCCGATGCCGCGGCCGTACAGACGCAGGAAGCGACGACACACGACAAGTCGATCTTCGAGTTGCTCAAATCCTTCTACAAAACGACCGGCATCTACGCCCTGACGACGCCGGAAGCCGACGTGAAGGATGGAACCGGAGAGAAGATCGGCGCCTTTCACCAGACGTGGGGGCGCATCATCATGATCGGTGTGGCGATGGTGCTCTTCTATCTGGCCATCGCCAAGGGATTCGAGCCGCTGCTGCTTCTGCCCATCGGTTTCGGGGGCCTGCTGGCCAACGTCCCACTGGCCAACATGACCGGGCCTGACGGATTTCTGGGCATCATCTACAACGCCGGTATCGCCAACGAGTTTTTCCCGCTTCTGATCTTCATGGGAGTCGGAGCTATGACCGATTTCGGACCGCTGCTGGCCAATCCCAAGACCGCACTGCTGGGCGGTGCGGCGCAGTTTGGCATCTTCGCCACGCTGATCGGTGCGGCGGCGCTGAGCCAATACACGTCGCTTTTCGACTTCTCGCTTCAGGATTGTGCCGCGATCTCGATCATCGGGGGTGCCGACGGGCCCACCTCCATCTTCATCGCGGCCAAGCTGGCGCCCGACCTGCTGGGTGCCATCGCCGTGGCGGCCTACTCCTACATGGCGCTGGTGCCGGTGATCCAGCCTCCCATCATGCGGGCGCTGACGACGAAGGAGGAGCGCAGCATCGTCATGAAACAGCAGCGGAAGGTCCATCGGCTCGAGAAGCTCTTTTTGCCGCTCATCATCCTGATCCTGAGTATCCTGATCCTTCCCGAATCGACACCGCTGATCGGCGCCTTCACCTTCGGCAACTTCGCCAAGGAGTCGGGTGTGGTGAACCGTCTGAGCGAAACGATGCAGAACTCGCTGATCAATATCGTCACGATTCTGCTGGGGCTGGGCGTAGGCTCCAAACTGGCGGCCGAGAAGTTTCTCGTCTCCGATACGCTGGGGATCCTTTTTTTGGGGCTTCTGGCCTTCGCCATCGGCACCGCTTCGGGTGTGCTGATGGGCAAACTGATGAACCGTTTCTACGACGAGCCGATCAATCCTCTCATCGGTGCGGCCGGCGTTTCGGCCGTGCCGATGGCGGCCCGCGTGGTCAACAAGGTGGGGCTCGAAGAGAACCACAGCAATATCCTCGTCATGCACGCCATGGGGCCCAACGTGGCCGGCGTCATCGGTTCGGCCGTGACGGCGGGTATTTTGATCTCGATTTTCAGTTAGGGTACGGACGATGACATCTTCGTCGGTTCTACGCTTCGTCGTCGGTTTCGCCGCTGTCGTCGTCATCGTGGCGGGACTCAAGGCCGCAGCACCGCTGCTGGTCCCTTTCATCCTGTCGCTCTTCATCGCCCTGCTTCTTTCTCCGCTGCTTCAGTGGCTCGTGCGCAAAGGTGTGCCCAAAGCCCTCGCCTTCGCGATGGTCATCCTTTTTGTTTTCGTCCTTTTCGTCTCTTTGACGGGGCTCGTGAGCTCCTACGTGGCCGATCTCTTCGCCCATGCCGACGACTGGCAGGCGGCGATGGTCGAAAACCTGCATCAGTGGATTCTCTACCTGGACAACAGGGGCATCCATGTGGATCAGGAGCTCTTCTTTTCGATGGTGCAGCCCCAGAAACTTTTCGGTTTCACCCTTTCGCTGGTCAAGAACACGTCGATGCTCCTCTCCAACTCTCTGCTGATCTTCTTCACCGTCGTTTTCATGCTGATCGAATCCTTCACGATCAAGAAGAAGATCCGCTATATCGAGAAGTTCGGCACTTCCGGCCTCTCCGAGCGGATCGACGCTTTCACCGACCGGATCAACCACTATTTCACCCTCAAAACCTTCACGAGTCTGATCACCGGACTCTGGATCGTCGCCGTGCTCTACTTTTTCGACGTGCCCTATCCGATACTGTGGGGGATCGGAGGGTTCATGTTAAACTTCATTCCGGTGATCGGATCGATCATCGCGGCGATTCCTCCCGTGCTTTTGACCCTGGCAATCCACGGTTTTTCGGACGCTTTCTGGGTGACCGGATGGTTTCTGGTCATCAATGTCACCATCGGCAATCTTCTGGAACCGAGAATCATGGGACGGGGTCTGGAGCTTTCGGAACTGGTGGTTTTCGTCTCGCTGGTATTCTGGGGATGGGTTTTCGGCAAAGTGGGGATGCTGCTGGCCGTACCGCTGACGATGGTGGTGAAGTTCGCCCTCGAGGCGAGCCGTTCGACGCGATGGATCGCCGTGCTGCTGTCGGATAATATAAAAAGAGAGATGAAATGAGAAAAATCCTGTCGATTCTTCTGCTGAGTATGACGCTTTTCGCCGCTTCGGTGAAGGAGGGTGTCGAACGCTTCGAAAAGGGTGATTTTTTCGAGGCCCAGAAGATTTTCATGCCGCTGGCCAAGGCGGGCGACCCCGAAGCGGAGTTCTATCTGGGTCTGCTCTATTTTACCGGTGACGGAGGCGAGAAAAATCTCGAAGAGGCCGGCAACTGGTTCGAAAAGGCCGCCAAACGCAGAGATCCCGGGGCGAAAGGGAAGGTTTTCAAAGGGATCAGCAAGGAGTACGACAGGGCACTGTACTGGTACACGAAAATCGCACAGAGCGGCCACGTCAAGGCGCAGTTCTATCTGGGTGTCATGTACGCCGCCGGCCGGGATCTCGATATCGACTACAAAAAGTCCGCCTACTGGTTCGAAAAAGCGGCCAAACAGGGCGACGAACTCGCCCAGCTCAACATAGGGATGTACTACATCGAAGGGCTGGGTGTAGACAAAGATATCGAAAAAGGGATCCATTGGCTTGAGAAGGCGGCCGAGCAGGGTAACCTGAAGGCCCAGAACTATCTGGGATATCTCTTCGCCAGCGGTGAGCGCGTCAATCAGGATTACGACCGGGCGCGACATTGGTATCTCAAGGCGGCCGAACAGGGGTATCCTACGGCCCAGTACAACCTGGCACTGATGTACTGTCTGGCCAAAGGAGTCGAAAAAGATCTGAAACAGTGCGCCTACTGGACGAAAAAGGCTTACAACAACGGACTGAAAAAGCAGGCATCCGCTCTTTGGAACAAATACGAGCTCTGGAAATTCGAGTAGAACTCCACTAGGAGTTTTTTTCGGAAAAACAATCAACTTATCGTTTTTCTATTTGTTGTCAAGTGTTATAAAAAATACAGACTCGATACGATAAAATCGAGTCACGAAGTTTTGGACTTGGAGCATATAAATGGGTAGAAACAGATTTGTCAACAGACTGACCGGCAAAGAGATACGAAGGAACGATCCGGTGGATGAAGAGGTCGTGTTCGAAGGCGGGGTGATGATCACGGAGACGGATCGTGAAGGTTTCATTACCTATGCGAACAAGAAATTCCAGGAGATGACCGGGTACAGCAAAGAGGATCTCATCGGTGTATCCCACAGTATCATCAGGCATCCCGATATGCCCAAAGGCGCCTTTCGGAGCATGTGGAAAACACTCTCGGAGGGGAAAGTCTGGAGAGGGTATGTGAAAAACCTTCGAAAAGACGGAAGATACTACTGGGTTCTGGTCTACGCCCAACCCAAATACGACGAGAACGGTAATGTCATCGGCTATATCGCCGGCAGAAAGATCGCCGATCCGGAGAGGGTCGAAGAGATAGAAAAGATCTATGCCGAGCACCATGGTGACGAATTCATCGACGCCGATGTCTTCGAGTGCCAGTACGACGAGTATCTGCGGAACGGAAAGGTCGAAAGCGGGGAGTGATTTCATCCCTGTCCGTTCAAAAGAGGAAGCCGAATCTCAACAGTCGGGTTCTTGTGTAATATCGATTTGGTTTGGTTGGATCGTTGTCGTTTGAAGAAGTGGTGCGGACGAGAGGACTTGAACCTCCACGGGCTAATGCCCACTAGAACCTGAATCTAGCGCGTCTACCAATTCCGCCACGTCCGCGTAAATTGGAATGCAAGTATACAAAAGCAATCTTAAATGTTTGTTTAAATAAAATAGTCATATTGAAAATTCGCGAGGAAAAAACGATGCTTTTGATCAGAACCACCGAAAAAGATTTCAAAGAGAAGTTCGACGAGCTGCTGGGCCGCGGCGCGATGGATATGGAGCATGTCGCTTCCATCGTCTCCGGAATAATCAAGGAGAGCCGCCGCGAGGGTACTGCGGCGCTGACGCGGCATATCCAAAAGTTCGACCGTTGGGAAGTTAAAAACGACAGTGACCTGATGATCGACCCCAAAGAGATGAAAAAAGCCTACGACGCGCTCGACGACGCGCTTCGAGACGCGCTGCATCTGGCCTACGACCGTATCAAAGCCTACCACGAAAAACAGATGCCAAAAAGCTGGATCGATTTCGACGAAGCGGGCAACACGCTGGGTCAGAAGGTGACGCCGGTGGATCGGGCGGGGCTCTACATTCCGGGCGGCAAGGCGGCCTATCCCAGTTCGCTGCTGATGAATGCCATTCCCGCCATCGTGGCGGGTGTGGGAGAGATCGTCGTGGCCACGCCGACACCCGACAACGAGATCAACCATCTGGTCCTGGCGGCCGCACATCTGTGCGGCATCGAAAAGATGTTCAAGATGGGAGGTGCCAGTGCCATCGCGGCGATGGCCTACGGTACCGAAACGGTTCCCAAAGTGGATGTCATCACGGGGCCCGGCAACATCTTCGTCGCGACGGCGAAAAAACTGGTCTACGGCGATGTCAACATCGACATGATCGCGGGTCCCAGCGAGATCGGCATTCTGGCCGACGGCACGGCGATTCCCGAGTATCTGGCCATCGATCTGCTCTCCCAGGCCGAGCACGACGAGATGGCCAGCTCCATTCTGATCACGCCCGACGCCGAACTGGCGGAGATCGTCCGTGAGACGGTCTACCTGGAGCTCGGAAAGCTGGAGCGCGAAATCATAGCCCGCAAATCGATCGAGGAGCGCGGCGCGATCATCGTCACCGAAACGATGGAGGAGGCGATCGACCTGATGAACCGCATCGCGCCCGAACATCTGGAGGTGATGACGGCCAACCCCTTCGAACTGCTGCCGAAGATCAGACACGCCGGCGCCATCTTCATGGGCCATTTCACCCCCGAGCCCATCGGCGACTATATCGCCGGGCCCAACCATACGCTTCCCACGGGCGGCACGGCGAAATTCTATTCGCCCCTGAACGTGGAGAATTTCCTGAAAAAATCCTCGATCATCGCCATGAGCGAGGAGGGGATCAACGCCATCGGCGAAGCGTGCGCCCTGCTGGCCAACACCGAAGGGCTGACGGCCCACGAAAAATCGGTCCGTATCCGTCTCAAATAAAATGTTGCACAGATCGTGGGTCTGCCCGCGATCTGATGGGGATCGCCCATCCCCTGCACCTCCGTGAAGTTACAAAAGCGTCAGCTTCTGCAATCTGGCGAAAATCTTCTTTTCCAGACTCGACGTGGCAATCGAATGCAGCTCTTTTACGTCGATCCACTCTCCCTCCGGATTCTTCTTGCCCCGATATCTGTAGAGTTCGGCGATGCGTCTGAAATGGGTATAGTCGTGAACGATCTCGAAGAGCTTTTCTCCCTCTTTCGGAGCGGTTTCCGTCGACGGCAGCTCCCAAAGGCCCCCCAGCAGATCGCCTTTGCGCTTTCGCATCAGAATCTTCGCGCCATTTTCCACGAGCAGGTAGCATCTGCGCTTTACGGGACGGTTTTTGGCCCGTTTGGGTGCGGGGTAATCCTGCGGGGCGGAGCGTCCCAGACATTTTCTCTCAAGCGGACATGTGTCGCAGTCGGGATTTTTCGGCAGGCAGACCGTGGCGCCGATATCCATCATCGCCTGGTTGTAGGTGTAGGGATTCTCTCTGTCCAGAAGCGTTTCGGCCAGTTGCCAGAGCTCCTTTTCGGTCGCCTTCTTTCGGGCGAAGAAGCGGTAGAGAATGCGCCGGACGTTGGCGTCGAGGATCGGTACGGGAGCGTGGACGCTGAAAGCGGCGATGGCGTGGGCCGTGCTTTTGCCGATGCCGGGGAGTCTGACGAGTTCCCCGGGATCGGTGGGCAGCCGAGGGGCGGCGATCCGTGCCGTCTCGTGGATATAACGGGCGCGCCTGTAGTATCCCAGACCCTGCCAGGCGTGCAGCACGTCGTCGAGTGTCGCCTCGGCGATGCTTTTAAGGGTGGGGAATCGATCCAGAAAAGGGAAATAGAAGCGCTCCAGGACCGTTTTGACCTGGGTCTGCTGCAGCATCATCTCGCTGATGTAGATGAGATAGGGATCGTCGGTTTTTCTCCAGGGCAGATCATGGCGTCCGCAGCGTTCGTACCATGTTCCGATATCGGTGTGAATATCGCTATAATTCATAAAGCGGATTATATCATCGAGAGGGCAGATCCCGAAAAGGAAATTTTTTGAAACAGTGGAGCTTCAAATACGAAAATCTCCGGCAACTCGAAGCTTTCGCGAGCGACAACCGGCTCGACGAAAGAGCGACGCTGTTGATTCAGATCACATCCGGGATCCTGGATATTCCCCGTCTTCGGACGATTCACGAGGAGCTGCGACGGGTTTTTCCCACCGCACTGATCACGGGGATGGGAAGTGCCCTGCAGATGGATGGGGGAGAGTTTTTCGAGGATGAAACGGTCCTGACCTTCACCAGGTTCGATAAGAGCAGGATTTCGGAGTGGAGCCTCTCTTTCGATCGAACGGAGGGATTCGAACCCGAACGACTCGCCGACATACTCGCCTCCCAGGTGGAGGAGGATACGAAAGGGATTCTGCTCTATACCAACACGGTCACCTCCGATATCGAGGGTTTGATCATCGCATGCCAGAAACGGATCGAGATTCCCATATTTGGCGGGCTTGCCACCTCTTTCGATCCCGACAACCCTTCTCCCTACGTCGTTTCCACAGGGAAAATATACGACGAAGATGCCATCGTCGCGATATTTATGTCGGGGAAGGATCTGCTCTTGCGGCCCGATTGTCTGCAGGCATGGGAGTCGATCGGAAAAGAGTTTACCGTGACACGTGCCGAAGGTCGGAAGCTCTGCGAAGTGGATGGCCAGAGCATCATGGATGTCTATTCGAAATATTTCGGCCCGCTGACGAAAGAGAGACTCCTCTATCTCTCTTTGGCACACCCTTTTTTGAGACATTCGAAGGAGTTTGGCGAGGTTTCGCGGGTCCTATTGGAGTACGACGGCACCTGCGGCGTCTATACCGGCGCTTTCAAGGAGGGGGAGAAGGTGCAGATCGGTTTCGGCAACTACAAGAGTATGATCGACTGCACCAAAACCAACCCCGAAATCTTCGCCCAGACACCGACGGAGGTCTTCTGGGGGTTTGTCTGTATCTCCTACACCCGGGGATATGCGGATCTGCTCAAAAAGTCGATGGAACCCTACCTGAGGAATCTACCCTCGATCTTTTTCGTCGTCACATTCGGAGAGTTCGGTTACGTCGACGGGCGCAACTCCTTTTTGAACAACACGATCGTAAGAATCCATCTGAGCGAAGATCCCGAGGCCCGGTTCGTCGTCGATCCGATCGACGTGAAACTCGATGAAAAAGACAGGCTGCTCGAGACCCTTTCGACACTCGTGACGTCCAGCAGCCGGGAGATCATCGAGCTCAACCGCTACCTGGAGGAGGAGGTCAGAAAGAGGACGAAGGAGCTGGCCGACCTGAACGCCTCCCTGGCGAAGCGGATCGAGCAGGAGGTGAGAAAGAACCGGGAGAAAGACAAAATGCTCTACCACCAGTCGAAGCTGGCGGCGATGGGAGAGATGATCAGCAACATCGCCCACCAGTGGCGGCAGCCTCTGAACATCATCGCCCTCGTGATGCAGGATCTGGCCATCAAATCGAAAATGGGGCTTCTCTCTCCGGAGATGATTCTCCTGGCGGAGAAAAAGATCAACGAAACGCTCAAATATCTCTCCGACACGATCGACGACTTCAGAAGCTTCGCCGCGATGGGAGAGGAGCCTGCCAAGCCGGGCCGGTTCGAAGTGGGCAGGGCGGTCCGTGATGCGATGCGGCTTGTCTCCGTCGTTCTCGAGGATGTCGACATACGTCTTCAGCTCGATCTGCCCGAAAGGGAGTGCGCCGTGACGGGACGGGCGAACGATTTCAAACAGGTGCTTTTGAATCTCGTCTACAACGCCATCGACGTCTTGAAAGACAAGGCGGTGAAGAATCCGACCATAAGAATCGGTATACGGTGCGACAAAGAGGTCATCGTCTATGTCCAGGACAATGGAGGCGGAATCGAGGAGGGGCTGATCGACAAGATTTTCGAACCCTATTTCACGACGAAGTATCAGGCGAGGGGTACCGGGCTCGGTCTTTATATGTCGAAGATGATCGTCGAAAAGAGGCTGGGCGGAGAGATCGTCGCCAGAAACCGGCTCGATGGCGCCTGTTTCGAGATAAAACTGCCGCTGGCAGCGTATTGACGGGACGGAAATGAAACAGTGGAACCATGATTATATCGATGTCGAGGGGTTGAAAAAATTTGTCGAACGGGAAAAAATAACAAGCTATGAGGTGGTTCTGGTACAGGTGAGCAGCGGAGTGACGGAACCTTCCCGTATCGACGAAGTGCGCAGAGCGATCGTCGACGTGCTTCCCCATGCCATCGTCGCCGGAGCCAGCAGCGTGTTGCAGTTCGCTGCGCCGAAACTCGTGAGAAACCGTATCGTTCTGGGGATCACAGCCTTTGAAAAGAGCCGTATCTCGCTGTTCGAGCACGGCTTCGACTCCGATACACGGCGCGATCCGGCCCAAATGGCCGAGATGCTCGCCCGATATATCGAAGAAGATACCAAAGGGATCCTGCTTCTTACCAATACGGTCCGATTCGATACCGAAGCGCTCATCAGGGAGAGCAACAGACGTTTTCCCCACATTCCCATCTTCGGCGGCATCGCATCCGACAGGGAACCTTTCGAGAACTTCATCGTTTTCACCCAAAACCGCATCTATCTGGACGAGGGTATGGTGGCCGTGGTGATGCACGGGGAGTCCTTGAGTATCGCCTGCAACTACTTTTTCGACTGGGAACCCATCGGCCGGGAGTTCACGGTGACCAAGGCGAAGGGACGATGCCTCTACGAACTCGACGGTGAGGCGATCATCGACGTCTATGAGAAGTATTTCGGCCCACTGGACAAGGAGAAGCTTCTCAAGCTCTCGCTGTCGCATCCGCTCATCAGGCGTTCAAAAGAGTTCGGTCCGGTGGCACGGGCGCTGCTGGAGATCGATGACGAAAAAGGTTTCTTTACAGGGGAGTTCGAAGAGGGCGAGAAGGTGCAGATAGGTTTCGGCCACTACAAACGGATGATGAGTCGTTACGAGATCATTCCGGAAGTCTACCGCTCCATTCCTTCGGAAGCGTTGTGGTTTTTCATCTGTATCTCCTACCAGTACGGATATCTCGGGATACTCAACGCTTCCGCCACCTTTTATGAAGAGACGGAGAAGATCCATGCACTCTTGACCTTCGGGGAATTCAGCCACAAAGAGGGATCCAACCGTTTTCTCAACTTCACCCTGACGCGGGTGGCTCTGAGCGAAGATCCGGATGCGAGGATCAAGCTCAATCTGACCGAAGTGAAAAACGATCCGAAAGACGAACTTCTGGCGACGCTTTCGACACTGGTGGCCTCCAGCAGCCATGAAATCATGGAACTCAACCGTCACCTGGAAAAAGAGGTCGAAGAGCGTACGAAAGAGCTGGCGGAACTCAACGCCTCTTTGGAGAAGCGAATCGACCAGGAGGTGAGGAAAAACCGGGAAAAAGACAAGATGCTCTATCATCAGTCGAAACTGGCCGCGATGGGGGAGATGATAAGCAACATCGCCCACCAGTGGCGCCAGCCTCTGAACATCATCGCCCTGGTGATGCAGGATCTCTCGCTCAAGACCCAGATTGGAAATCTCTCCTCCTCGGCCATCTCCAATGCGGAGAAGAAGATCAACGAGACACTCAAATACCTCTCGGACACGATAGACGATTTCAGAAGTTTCGCTTCCAAAGGCGAGGCCTATGCCCACCCCGGGGCCCTGGAGGTATGCAATACGGTCCGGGAGACGGTGCGGCTGGTATCGATCGTACTGGAAGACGAGAAGATCAGGCTGAAACTCTCGCTGCCTGAGCGGGAGAGTGTCGTCGAGGGAAGCCCCAACGACCTCAAGCAGGTGCTTTTGAATCTGGTCTACAACGCCATCGACGTTTTCAGGGAGCGGCATGTCGAGAACCCCTGGATCAAGATCGAAGTGAAGTATGTCAATAAAAGAGTCTATATCATCGTCCGTGATAACGGTGGAGGGATCGATCCGGAGATCATCGACAAGATTTTCGAGCCCTATTTCACGACAAAATACAAAGCGAGAGGAACGGGTCTGGGACTCTATATGTCCAAAATGATTGTAGAAAAAAGATTGAAAGGGAAGATCAGCGCCCGCAACACGCGTAGCGGGGCTGCCTTCTGGATAGAACTGCCGATTATGGCTTGATGTTGTAGAACGATTTGAGTGCGCGGATGATCATCGCGTTTTTGGAGATGCGCTCGACCTTCGCATCGGCATGCACGCGGTCGTAGAGATCCATCGGCAGGGTGATCGAGAAGGTTTTGGTTTCGATCTTCTTGCGTTTGGCGATCGTCTGGTTGATGTTTTTGAGCAGATCGATGATCTTGTTGGAATCGATCGGTTTCTGGATGAAACTGTCGACGCCGATCTTGATCGCTTCGGAAATCTTGCTCATGTCGTTGCTGGCCGAAATGATGACAATGATCTGATCCGGATTGATCTCACGGATCTTTCGGGCAAGCTCCAGGCCGTCCATACCGGGCAGAATGATATCGATGAAGACGACGTCCGGCTTTTTCTTCTTGTAGATTTCCAGGGCATCTTCGGCGTTCATGGCCGAATCGACCGAATTGAAGAAGTTACTGAAGGTCGAAACCATCAGCTCGTTCGCCTCTTTTTCATCCTCTACGACCAAAGCGTTGAGTTTTTTGGTTTCGTTAGCGATCTTGACGATATCGTTATCGATCATGATGTGACTCCTTGT
>NZ_JAOZOZ010000107.1 GCF_029933015.1 Hydrogenimonas sp.
TGACGGCATCACACCCTTTCATCGCTTTTTCCAGAGTTTTCTCATCCCTGATGTCACCCCGGACGAATTTCAGCGACTTTCCGGTGATTTTTTCCACCCGCCTCAGTGCCTCTTCACTGGCGTTGCTCAGGTTGTCATAGACGACCACATCGTATCCCGCATTCAAAAGCTCTACGCAGGTATGCGAGCCTATATATCCGGCGCCGCCGGTGACGAAGATTTTTTTAAACATTTTTCAGCCTTTCGAAAAAAAAAATTTGTTTCATTTTTTTGATAAATCCAGTATACCAAATATATCCATTAGGTATGGAAAGAAAGTCACTGGGCACTGACGAATCAGGCATACAATTTGCTTGTAATCGAACATGAAAAGAAAAGAGTGCAGAAAGTGTCAATCAAAACGGATCGTTAAAGCAGGTTTCAAGAAATTGGCGGAGGGGAAAGTACAACGCTTCAAATGCCAGGAGTGTGGTTACTATTTTACAGGTGTAGAGCGGTATCACTACCTTCCTCCTGACAAAGTGGCGTTGATTCACCGTATGTACGAGGAGAAAGGCGAGATGCGTAAGATTGCCAGAGTTCTGGGAATTACCCTCAAAGCGGTGCAATATCATCTTAAAAAAAAAGATGAAAGAGATGACTCGGTTTTATCGTGAGAGTGTCGCAAAGATACGAAACTCGTTGAGATTCGAGTACAGCGTCATGGATGAACTCTTTACCTTTGTCGGAAAGAAGTCGAACCGTTATTACGTATGGACAGCGATGACCTATACCCCAACGGGTAAACCTTTCTATTTTTACCGTTTGTGCAAACATCGCAATACCGACGAACTCTTCGAATTCGAACTCGACCTTCCCAAGGTTGAAAAGATCTATTGTGACGAAGCTTTCACGTATGATGCCATGTATGCCGATAAAGCGATTCAGGCCAAAGGGGCGATGACCAATAAAATTGAAAACCTCAATTCGCAATTGAGGGATAAAATATCTTATCTTGTCAGACGCTCCAAAGCACATGCCAAATCCGTCGAATGGCTTGATTACAGGCTCGCTATCTTTTTCAATGCCAAAAACCTTGGATTGTATGGCTAGTTCGTCAGTGCCCTCCTTTCTCCAAACTCCATCCAACATCGATATTCGGTATAATGAAAACAACTTACATTTCTCTATTGGAAGGAGGGTATCATGCGCTTCAAAGACCGAAAGGACGCCGGTCGTCATCTGGCTCAGGCTCTGCTCCCCTACCGCGATGAAAATCCACTCGTACTGGCCATTCCCAGAGGCGGTACGGAGGTCGGCTTCGAAGTGGCCAAAGCGCTGAATGCGGACTTCGACCTGCTTATCGCCCGCAAACTCCCCTTCCCCGACAATCCCGAATCGGGCTTCGGTGCCATCGCCGAAGACGGCTCGATCTACATCATCCCCTACTACGCCGACCTGCTCGATCCCGACCTCATAGAGAGCATCGTGGAGTACCAGAAAGGAGAAATCGAGCGACGTATCCGGACACTTCGCGGCGGACGGCCCGTCACGCCGGTGAGAGGCCGTACCGTCATCCTCGTCGACGACGGTATCGCCATGGGCTCGACGATGCATGCCGCCATCGCCTTCTGCAAACATCAGGGCGCGGGCAAAATCGTCGTGGCCGCACCCGTCGGCAGTCCGCGCGTAAAAAGGGAGCTGGAGGAGATCGTCGACGACGTCGTCATTCTCTCGACGCCTCCCTGGTTCAGGGCCGTGGCCGAAGCCTACGAAAACTGGTACGACGTGAGCGACGAGGAGGTTCTGGATATCATGCGGCGCTGGAGGGAGTTCAGGGGTTCAGATTGAACTTCAGCGTCAGCCCCTCTTTCGTTTCGAGTATCCGGGCGTAGGAGGGGATCGGGGGTTTCTGTTTCGCCAGGGCGTTGGAGAGCGACTTGGCCACATGGTGGAAGTTGCGGTGCATCGGGAAGACGATGTAGCGGACGTTCCCCTCTTTCAGTTTTTGGGCCAGCAGATCGATCAGCACGTAGTAGACCGCTTTGTTGACGGCGCGCTGGACGACATAATCTTCCATCAGCGCGATGTTTTTGAGCCACACTTCCTTCTCCAGAGGTGCCATCAGTCTGTTCTCTTCCGCCCTCTTCGCCATTTCACGAAGATAATCGTGTGTTTCGGATGCCGCTTTTTCCATCTTTTCGTCGATTTTCGGATCGTACTTCTCTATCTTTTTCAGAAGCACTTCACCGTCGAACGCCTCTTTTTTGATGCCGAATCGCAGCGTCCCTTCATGCAGGGTTCTGGCGTCGAGGGCTTCGACGAGCTGAATCAGCGTATCGAGATAGATGTAGCGGTCCTCTTTGGCATAATCGAAAAGCACGCCGTATTTCGAGCAGACCGGTTTGGGGCCTGCGTATTCGAGTCTGGGTTTCATATGTTCCTTTTTTGTCTGCAGAGTTTCCAAAACGCCAAAATCCCAAGCAGATATCCGGCCCAGTAGAGTGGCGCCGGAAAGTTTTCCGGTACGCCCCCTTCGAGCACATCGATCCCAGGGAGGATGAAAGAGCCGACGATGATCACGCCGGCGAGCAGCTCCAGCAGGATGAATTTCCGGTCAAAATCGACGAATTGGCCCCGGTCGTTGAGTGCCAATACGTATATGCCGTATACGATCAGTGTCGCGGCCACCAGCACCGGTGCCCAAACGGGGCCCGCCCAGGGTGTCGGGATGAGAAAGAGTATATCCCATGTCATCGGCGACGCGGGCCAGTCGAGGACGATTTTGAGGAAAACGTAGTAGAAGATATCCCAGATTCCGAAAAGCAGGAAAAAGGCGGCCACTTTGCTCTGCATCCGCTCGAAAGAGAGTGTCGCCGTCGCCCAGATGATCAGAAGCGTCGTCGCTTCCCGGACGATCTCGTTGATCAGGATCTTCGGTTCGATCGGTACCAGCGGAAAGGCGAAACCCTCCGGATAGTAGAGTGCCCTCAGATAGACGACGACGGAGCTTTCGATGAATCCGAACGTGATCCCCCACACCAAGAGCCAGAAGAGTTTGCGAAACAGTCCCATTCTTTCTCAGAAACGGTAGGAGTCGATATGTTCGACGACCATGTCGACCACCTCGTCGAGCGTCTCCTGCAGATACTCTTTGATCGCAGATTCGGAGCTGAGAGGCGGGACCCATTTGCGCTGGGTCAGACCGATCTTCTTGATGATGCGCTGCGATTTGCCCTGGCGCATGAAAAGCGTCACGTAGACCTGCGCTTCGAGGTTCTCTCCGGTCAGTCTGTCCCGGTCGAGTTTCGCCTCGATTTTGTCGATGCGGATGTAGACACGGGCGATTTTGGGATGGTGGGTGCTTTTGGGGGTGATCTTGCACCCCTCCGCGCCCAGGGCCTTTTCGAGCGCCTCTTTGAACCATTTCTCCATATTCTGGGAGGTTTTGACCATGGTGACCGCTTTGCCCTTTTTGACGATCTCTCCGACGACCTCTTTCTGTTTGCGTTTGTCCACGATGCCCGAAACGAAGATCGTGCCGCATTTCTGGAAAGCGGCCTGGCCGGGTACGTAGGGGTCGAGGGCGATGTTCGCCACCGGCTTCGTCGCACAGCCTCCCAGCAGCAGGATCGAAAAGAGTATGAGCGGGATGAATCTATTTTTCACGATATTCCTTTCCATCGCAGTTTTCTTCAAAGTTCGTTATTTTACCATTCGATATGTTAAAGCTTTTTTGAACGATACAATTGTTAACATCCCGTCATGCAAAAAAAACCGATCAAACTCGGCGACTGTCCCAGGTGCGGCGAACCGGTCGTGGAGCGTCAGGGCTTCTATGGCTGCGAAGGATGGCGGGAGGGATGTGATTTCACCGTTTCCGTGCAGGCGCTCGCGTCGATCGGCCACCCGGTGATCTCGGCCAGACAGATGCGCAAACTTCTCAAAGGGCCGACCCGTATGAGTTTCAGGATGGCCAACGGGGTCGAAAAGCTCTTTATGGTCGAACTGCGTGAAATCGACGGACGGTGGCGGCCGTGGATCGATTTCGAGGCGGGAAGCGAGCTGGAAGTTCTGGGTGCCTGCCCGCTCTGCGGTGCCGACGTGGTGGAGTCTCCTCTGAGCTACGGGTGCTCCCGCTGGGAGGAAGGGTGTGAATTTGCCATATTCAAAAATTCGATTAAGCGTTTCGGCGGTAAAATGCTCTCCAAACAAAAAGCGAAAGAGCTCCTGGAAAAAGGAGTCACGGTCGTGACGATCCGGGGATTCGACGGATCACAGAGGCAGGTGCCTCTGCGGCTGGACCGGGAGTTCGGATGCAAAATCGATTTCGACGAAGGAGAAGAGTGATGATCGAACTGGACGAGAATTATCGTAAAAAGTACGAAGAGGCGGTCAAACGGGCCGGAGAGAATCCCGAGGAGGAGCGTCTCAGACCGGTTTCGGCCCTCGATACGCTCCTCAAAGAGATCGGCGAAAAGGGTCTGATGGAGATGATCGACCTCGATCCCTACTTCGGAGAGGTCTCTCTTCCTCTCAAGGAGCAGACCGACCTGCTGGCGGAGCGCTACCCCGAAGAGTTCGCTTTTTTCAAGACCCTGATGGAGGATCTGCAGGAAGAGATCGAAATCCACTTCGAAGTGACGGAGATGTACGAGGACGAGGAGTTCGACCAGTTCGTCGAAGATACACGCATCATCAAGGCACGCTATAGCGATACGCTCGCTTCCGAGCACAGGGATGCGATGAGCCGTCTGGTCCAAAAAGTTCTCGACGATCTGGCCTGATCGTCATTCCGCCAGCTTTTTGAGCTCCTCCCCTTCGATCACCTCCTCTTTGAGGAGTCTTTTGGCGATCTTTTCGATCGTTTTCCACTCGCTTTCGACGATCTTTTCGGCCAGTTTCGTCCCTTTCTCTATCCAGAAGGCGACACGGGATTCGATCTTTTCCCTGAAGAGGGTGTTGTTGACGTTCTGCAGGAGTATCTCGACGTGGAGATTGTATAGCTCCTCGTCCATGCCGAACTGCGCCACGGCGCTGTAGGCGTAGAGCGACGCCTCCTGCAGGTCGTTGAAGGCGCCCGTTTCGAGCCCCTTGGCCTCGCCGAACTTTTTGACGGTGGCGATGCGTCCTGCCAGAAGCACGGCGATGTTGGCTTCGATCTCCTCCCTGCTCATGTTCGTCTCGATGGCGTCTTCCATGTAACTCACCAGCCCCAGCGCTTCGCTGCGGGGAATCACGGTGACCTGCTCGATCTCCACGTCCGGCAGCAGCCGCAGGGAGGTCACGGCGTGGGCCGCTTCGTGCCAGGCGCTCTTTCTGAGATCCTCCTCGAAGTTTTTGAACCGCTTCTTTTCGAGTTTGTGGCCGTATTTGATCGTGTTGATCCGGTCGATGACGATCTCTTCGGTCAGCTTCTCCTTTC
>NZ_JAOZOZ010000019.1 GCF_029933015.1 Hydrogenimonas sp.
ATTCACCATTCGTAGAGCGTGTAGGTAAACCCGGCGATCAGAGCAGGCAGCGCCACGGTGGCTCCCACATCCGCCCACTCCGAATCACCGCCCGTCCTGTCGTCGTAGATCTCCTTGCCGACAGCCGCGATTCCTACGGGGATCAGGCAGGTTTTATAATCGAGCCACTCGATGTCGGCCGCTTCTGCTGCGATCACACATGCGCCGTATATGGCCGTACCGGCAGCGGCATGCTTTATCTTGTCCGAGTCCAGGGCGTATGCCTGCAACTGCAGAACCACCATAATCGGCAGACCCGTCGCGATCTTTTTCCACATTTTCATCTTATCCTCAGGCAATATTCGGATTCGAAATATTAGCATCCAGACCCAAAAAGTTTCATGAGCTCGGATTGCGGTACCCAAAATTTGTTATCATAATTTCTATAGAGTCCTCTGAAAGGATGAACAATGTCCCAGAAAAGAGTCCGGATGGGAACAGCCGACACCGTCACGAGTTTCGACGACTTCTTCGTAAAGCCTGAAGGAGACGAACGATGAAAAAGAGAGATCTGATCATCGGCCTCATCATTCTGGTCGTCGCGTTCCTGATCTACTGGAACACGGCCGAGGAGCCCGAAATCTCCAGACCCGTCGTCGTGGTCTACGTCTCCGAAGATCGTGTCTTTTCCGAACCGATCCTCAAAGCCTTCGAGAAAGAGACCGGGATCGAGGTCAGAGCCGTCTACGACACCGAAGAGGCCAAAAGCACCGGCGTGATGAACCGTCTCATCGCCGAAAAGAGAAATCCCCAGGCGGATGTCTACTGGGCCAACGAACCGATCCGCGCGGAGGTGCTGAAACAGAAAGGGATTTCGACTCCTTACGTTTCGAAAAACGCGAAGGAGATTCCCGCTCTCTTCAAAGATCCCGATGGCTACTGGACCGGATTTTCGGCCAGAGCGCGGGTGCTCGTCGTCCACGACGGAATCCGGGAGAAACCCGACTCCATCCTCGCCTACACCGACAGAAAGTGGAAAAACCGAAGCGTCATCGCCAACCCGCTCTTCGGCACGACGACCGCCCATATCGCGGCCCTTTTCGAAGTGTGGGGAGAGGACAGGGCCGACGCCTTCATGCGGGCCATGAAGCGCAACGGCGTCGCCCTTTCGACCAGCAACGGGGAGAGCGCCGATCTCGTGGCGTCGGGACGGTACGCCTTCTCTCTCGTCGACAGCGACGACGCGATCAACCGGATACGGCAGGGACGCCCCGTCTCGATGGTCTATCCCGATCAGGCACCCGGCGGACTCGGCTGCTTTATCGTGCCCAACGCCGCAGTTTTGATCAAAGGCGCACCCCACCCACAAGAGGCCCGGAAACTGATCGACTATCTCCTCTCGAAAGAGACGGAACGCCGGCTCGCTTTCGCCGACTGTGCCCAGATACCGCTGCATCCTGGTGTGGCAATGCCCAAGGAACTCAAACCGATCGATGCGATCAGGGTCATGGAGGTCGACTACGCCGGAGTGGCGAAAAAACTGATCGAGATACAACCCCTGCTGAAGCGATGGGTGATGGAGTGAGATGCGTCTTTTTACAGGGGTGATCGCGATCCTTTTTCTGGGGCTCACCCTTCTGCCCGTGGGAGCGATGGTGTGGCAGACGTTCGCATCGGGCACGATCGCCTCACACTTCGACGAGCTCTTCCTCTCTGCCCAGGCATGGAAACTGCTCCGCCACACTATCCTTCTCGCGACACTCGTGACGCTGTTGACCACTCTGGTGGGCGTCCCCCTGGGCATCCTGATGGGAAAAACCGATCTGCCGCTGCGCCCGCTTTTCGTCTTTCTCTTTCTCGTGCCCCTGCTTCTGCCGCCCTACATCGTCGCCGTGGCATGGAACGATCTTTTGATAATGGCCGGCTTTGGGAGCGGTACACTTTCGGGACTCGGAGGCTCCCTTTTTGTCCTCTTCTGCGTCTACCTCTCCGTTCCGACACTCATGACGATCCTCTTTCTCAGGACGGTTCCGCCCTCGCTGGAAGAGGCGGGACGGCTCTGTGCCCCCTGGCCGTCGGTACTGCGGTATGTCACACTTCCGATGATTCTCCCCGGCATCCTGCTCTCGGCCATGATCGTCTTTCTCCTGAGCCTCGGCGAGTTGAGCGTGCCGATCTATCTGCATTACGAAGTCTATGCCGTCGAAAGCTTCACCCAGTTTACCGCCTTCTACCGTTTCGACACCGCGACGGCCACGGCGCTGCCGCTGATTCTCGTAGCGCTTGTGATGACGATGGCGGAAAACCGGTTTCTAAAAAAGCGTACGGCCACTTTTCGCCATTTCGCCGGTTCCGATACTTTTTTGCGTATCTCCCTGGGCTTTAAAAGATATCCTCTGTTCCTGGCTGCGGCCTTCCTTGCGAGCGTGGTCACGATCCTTCCGATGACGGCACTGGCTCTGGAAGCGGGAGATTTCCACCATCTCGCCGAGGCTTTTTTGGCATCGCACGACGCGCTTTTGCGCAGCCTCCTCTACGCCGCCGCGGGCGCGACGCTTCTGACCTTTTTCGGCTTTCTTCTCGGATATACGCTGCTCAAACGACCCTTCCGCTGTGCGGGCGCCCTCGATCCCGTCGCGATCTTTCTCTTCACCCTGCCCGGCACCGTCGTCGCCATCGCGATGATCTTTTTCTGGAACCGCCCTTTTGCGCAGATCGTCTACGCGACACCGCTGATCGTACTCCTGGGCTATCTCGCCAAATACAGCGCTCTGACAGGGCGCATCTCACTCGCCCGCCTCTCGATGATACCCGCTTCGATGGAGGAAGCGGCCCAGATGGCGGGCGCGGATTGGTCGCAGCGGCTCCGCCATATCCTTCTGCCTCTGACTGCGGACGCGATTGCGGGAGCCTGGGTGGTCGCCTATCTCTTCATCCTCCGGGACGTGGACCTGACCATCCTCCTCTATCCTCCCGGTGAGGATACCCTGCCGGTACGGATCTTCACGATGATGGCCAACGGCTCGCCTGAGCTTGTCGCCTCGCTCTGCCTGATCATGGCCACCGTGACTCTGCTGCCCGCTGCGGCGGCATGGGGCGTATTTGTCCGGAAAAGGAGAAGAAAATGACGATGGTCGCCTTCGAAAACGTGACGCTTCGCTATGGCGAAAGAGTGATTCTCGAGAATTTCTCCCTGCGGGTAAAAAAGAGGGAGCGCCTCGTGATATTCGGCCCCTCCGGGAGCGG
The DNA here is from genome assembly GCF_029933015.1 of Hydrogenimonas sp. Classification (GTDB taxonomy): domain Bacteria; phylum Campylobacterota; class Campylobacteria; order Campylobacterales; family Hydrogenimonadaceae; genus Hydrogenimonas. The sequence goes on from NZ_JAOZOZ010000019.1 coordinate 3,226, forward strand.
AAAAACGACGATCCTGAGAATGGTCGCGGGCTTCGTCGCACCCGAGCGCGGCACGGTATCGATCGCGGATCGCCCGGTATCGGCCGACGGGCGTATCCTGGTGCCGCCCGAAAAAAGAGGTGTGGGTATGGTCTTTCAGGATCTGGCGCTCTGGCCCCATATGAGTGTGGAAGAGAACGTCGGTTTCGGGCTGATGGTGAGAAAAGTGCCGAAAATGGAGCGAAAGCGACGGGTCGAAGAGATTTTGGAGCTGGTGGGCCTGAAAGGTTTCGGCTCCCAAAACCCTTCCGACCTTTCGGGCGGAGAGCAGCAGCGAGTGGCGCTGGCCCGCGCCCTCATCCTGGAACCTGACGTGCTGCTGATGGACGAACCGCTCTCGAGCCTCGACCGGCCGCTTGCCGAACACCTGGCACATGAAATCGTCCGTCTACAGAAGCGAGTCGGCTTCACACTCCTCTACGTCACCCATCTGGAGGAGGAGGCCGCGATCATCGGCACACGGCGGCTCACAATCCGAAAACATACCTCCAGTAGCCAAACGTCTCGTCCAGAGATTTTCTGATGTCGGAGGAGACGTTAAGGTCCTCGAGAAGTTCATCGTACATCTGCAGCACGTAGGCCTTCAGACGTCTGTCATCCTCCGAAACCGACGCCATCCCGTCGTTGATCTGCTCCTTCCAGAAGGAGACGACCGCTTCGGTTTCATTCCCGTCGACCGAGAGAAAACGCGCTATCCCCTTGCGGGCATCTTTGCGGATCTTCACAGCCGTTTCGTTCAGATCGTCGGCACAGATCGCGTTGTCGTACCCCTCTTCACTGCTGAAACCGAACAGATCGTTCTCCAGCGTCGTCACTCTTTTCATATCCGAACAGTAATGCCTCGCATCCTCCAGAGCCGAAGCGGCCACGACGACCATCCCCGTGAAAGGGACGCTTTCTGGCGTCACTCTCGCCAGTCTTCTTCTGATCCACTCCAGACGCTCTCTCCTGAAAGTGTCCCGGTAGGCGGCGATCAGCTCTTTCTGGCGTTTGAGTTTCGCGATAAGCAGTCTGTTCTGGCGTTTGAGTTTTCTGTTCTGGCTCTGCAGTCTTTCGTTGACGTACTGCAGTGTGTCCGTATCCTCTTCGCTGCTGAGCACCTTGAATTCCGTTCTGTTGAGTTTGTGATAGAGAAATCCGGTCGATCCCATGAATATCAGCAGTGCGGCAAGACAGAAAGCGATCTTTTTCATCATCGGCCTTTGAGACGTCGAACATGCGAAACGCACGATCCTTTTCATAATTTTACATAAAAGAGGATGAAAGATGGCAGGGAGGGATAAAAGTTTCCGATCGAAAAAAACGGTTCGGATCGGATTTGCAAAAGAGAAACCGGGCTTTCGCCCGGTTTTTGCGGGATCGGATTAGGGGTTGATGCGCACGACGATCTCGTCGTTCTGGGCGTCGAAGACGACGCTGTCGCCCTCTTTCACCCTGTCTTCGAGGATGAGCTCGGCGAGCCGGTCTTCTACCAGTTCGTAGAGTGCGCGCTTGAGTGGTCGCGCACCGTAGACCGGATCGAATCCGGCGGCGGCGATCAGCGCCTTGGCCGCGTCGGTGAGCGTGACTTTGATGTCGCGCTCTTTGAGTTTCTCCTGGATCGCCCTGAAGAGGATATCCACGATCTTCGTGATCGCCGCCTGATCGAGCGGGTTGAAGATGATGATATCGTCCAGACGGTTCAGGAACTCGGGCTTGAAGTACATCTTCAGCTCGTCCTTGACCGCCTTTTCACGGTCTTCGGGATCCTTGAACTCCATGATCTTGTCGCTGGCGATGTTCGACGTCAGGATGATGATCGTGTTCCTGAAGTCGACGGTCACCCCTTTGTTGTCGGTGAGCCGTCCGTCGTCGAGCACCTGCAGCAGGACGTTGAAGACGTCCGGATGCGCCTTCTCGATCTCGTCGAAGAGGATGACGCTGTAGGGCTTGCGCCGTACCGCTTCGGTGAGCTGTCCGCCCTCTTCGTATCCGACATATCCCGGGGGCGCTCCGACCAGACGGCTGACCGCGTGTTTCTCCATGTATTCGCTCATGTCGATGCGGATCAGCGACTTCTCGGTGTCGAAGAGGAACTTCGCCAGCGTCTTGGCGGTCTGGGTCTTACCGACACCGGTGGGTCCCAGGAAGAGGAAGCTTCCGATGGGACGGTTCGGCTCGCTGAGGCCCGCTTTGTTGCGTTTGATGGCCCTCGCGACCGCTTTGATCGCCTGCTCCTGGCCCACGACATCCTCGGCCAGCACCTCTTCGACATGCAGGATCTTCTCTTTTTCGCTCTGGAGCATCTTCGTCACCGGAATCTGCGTCCAGCGGCTGACGATTTTGGCGATCGCCTCTTCGTCGACGCTGTTTTTGAGCAGCGTACCCTCTTCCTGCATACGCTCCCACTGCTCGTTGAGCTGTTTGAGCTTCTCTTCGAGCTCGGGGATCTTGCCGTACTCGATCTCGGCCGCTTTGTTGTAGTCGCCGTTGCGCTTGGCCATCTCCGCCTCGCTGCGGAGTTTGTCGATGTCGACCTTGATCTGGGCGATATCGTTGAAGACCTTCTTCTCGGTCTCGAACTGCGCTTCGAGTTTGCGTTTCTTCTCTTCGAGATCCGCCAGCTCTTTTTCGATCTCCTGCAGACGCGCTTCGTTCTTCTTGGACTCCTCCATCATCAGCGCCTCTTTTTCGACCTGCAGCTGGCTGATTTCGCGCTTGACGCGGGCCAGCTCCGTCGGCTCGCTCTCGATCTGCATCTTCAGCTCCGCCGCCGCCTCGTCGATCAGGTCGATCGCCTTGTCGGGCAGGTAGCGGTCGGTGATGTAGCGGGCCGAGAGTTTGGCCGCGGCGACCAGGGCGCTGTCGAGAATCGTGACGTTGTGGTGCGCCTCCAGACGCTCACGCAGGCCCCGGAGGATCTGCAGCGCCTGGTTGATCGTCGGCTCGTTGACATGCACCGGCTGGAAGCGCCGCTGCAGCGCCGCGTCTTTTTCGAAGTACTTGCGGTACTCCTTGAGCGTCGTGGCGCCGATGGTGTGCAGCTCGCCCCGGGCCAGGGCCGGTTTGAGCATGTTGGCCGCATCCATGCTTCCCTCCGAAGCACCCGCACCGACGATCGTATGGATCTCGTCGATGAAGAGGATCACGTCACCGCTGCTCTTGACCTCTTCGATGACGGCCTTGAGGCGGTCTTCGAACTCACCCCGGTATTTGGCACCGGCGATCAGCGCGCTCATGTCCAGCGCGATGACCCGCTTGTTCTGCAGGCTCAGCGGCACCTCCTTGTTGACGATGCGCTGGGCCAGTCCCTCGACGATGGCGGTCTTACCGACACCGGGCTCGCCGAGAAGGATCGGGTTGTTCTTGGTCTTTCGGATCAGGATCTGCATGACCCGCTCGATCTCCTCGTCCCGTCCGATGACAGGATCGAGCTCGCCGTCGATCGCCTTCTTGTTCAGGTCGATACCGTACTTCTCGAGCGCCTCGAGTGTCTCGTCGGCGGTCTGGCTCTCGATCTTTTTGCCGCCCCGGATCGCTTCGAAGGTCTTCTTGAGCTCCATCATATCCAGATATTTGCCCAGGATCTCCTTGATCTGGGGATGGTCCAGGTTGGCCAGCAGCCAGGTATCCACGGCCAGATACTGGTCGCCCTGCTTGGCCATCAGCCCTTCGGCCTTCTGCAGCGTCTCCTGCAGGGCACGGGAGATCTTGATGCTCTCTTTGGTGACACTGGAGACCTTCGGCAGCCGGTCGGCCACACTCTTGGCCTCCAGCTCGATGGGCGCCTTGTCGATGCCCATACGGTTGAGCGCCTGGTTCAGGACGCTTCCGCTGTTGGTCAGCAGCGCCCAGACCAGATGGGCCGGCTCCACTTCGGGGTTTTTGTTGTGCAGCGCGAGGCTGACACCCGATTCGATCGTTTCGGTCATCTGGTGGGTCAGTTTTTCAAATATGCTCATAGCAACTCCTTTTTTTCTATATCCATCGATATTTTTCACAATTTTAGTGCAACGCTGTAAACTTTTCCGCTACTTAAGTCGCACTTCTACAGTCTCCTGCAAACTGCGTAAATTATAGCAACTTTAGTCTTTATATGTCAAGTTTATTTATCTTTTTCAAATAAATGTTTCTAAACTTCTCATAATCATGGAGATTTTCGTCGACCTTTTTTTATTTATCAACATTTCAGAGACAACCCATTATAATATCAGCCACATAATTTATCGATACCAATGGATCAATCAATGAAGAAAAAAAGAGGTTTCATCGCGGCCGGTTTCCTCTCCACCGCAGCGGCACTGACACTCATCACGACTCCCAATCTCTTTGCAAAAAGCGAGAACAAAGCGACAGTCTCCAAACTGGAAGCCCTGACCAAGTTCACCCAGGTGATCGGCACCGTCGAAAAATACTATGTCGACGATCTGACGATCAACGAAATCATCAACAAGGCGATCAAGGGGCTGATGGCCAATCTCGACGCCCACTCCTCCTTTCTCGACGAAAAGAGTTTCAAGGAGATGAAAATCCAGACCAGCGGCGAGTTCGGCGGTCTGGGCGTGACGGTAGGGATGCGCGACGGAGCGCTCACCGTCATCGCACCGCTGGAGGGTACTCCCGCCTACAAAGCCGGGCTCAAAGCCGGCGACATCATCCTCAAGATCAACGACAAATCGACACTGAACATGACCCTCGACGAAGCGGTCTCCCTGATGCGCGGCAAGCCGAAGACGAAGATCGAGCTGACGATCGTCCGCAAAAACGAGCCCAAACCGATCGTCGTGACGATCATCCGCGACATCATCAAGATCCAGTCGGTCTATACGAAAAAAGTGGGCAACGACATCCTCTACGTCCGGGTCGTTTCCTTCGACAAGAAAGTCGTCGCCGACGTCAAAAAAGCGCTGATGGAGAATCCGAGCGCCAAGGGACTCATCATCGATCTGAGAAACAATCCCGGCGGTCTGCTGGACCAGGCGGTCGGTATGGTGGACCTCTTCGTCGACAAAGGGGTCATCGTCTCCCAGAAGGGCCGCATCAAGGATGAAAACGAAGTCTTCAAGGCGACTTCGAAGGGAACCTACAAAAAGATTCCGATCGTCGTTCTCGTCAACGGAGGCAGCGCCAGCGCCAGCGAAATCGTCAGCGGATCGCTGCAGGATCACCGTCGTGCCGTTCTGGTCGGTGAAAAAACCTTCGGCAAGGGAAGCGTACAGATCATTCTCCCGATCAACAAGACCGAGGCGCTGAGACTTACGATCGCCCGCTACTACCTGCCCAGCGGACGGACCATCCAGGCCGTCGGCGTCACGCCGGACATCGTCGTGCCTTTCGGAAAGGTGACGGTCGAGGAGGATCACTTCTCCCTCAAAGAGGCGGAGCTGAAAAAACATCTCGAAAGCGAACTGGAGAAGATCGACGGCAACGGCAAGGAAGAGAAAGCCGAGAAAGAGAAGAAGGGCAAAAAAGAGAAGGTCATCACCAAAGAGGATCTCTACAACGACAACCAGCTCAAAGAGGGTGTCGACATTCTGCGCGCTCTCATCATTACACAGGAGAGAAAATGACGAAACAGGAACTGCTCTACGAAGGGAAGGCGAAAAGGCTTTTCACGACGGAGGATCCCGATCTGCTGATCGCCGAATTCAAGGACGATCTGACGGCGTTCAACGGTGAGAAACACGACCTGGAGGCGGGTAAAGGCGCGCTCAACAACAAGATCAGTACCGAACTTTTCAAACTGCTCGAAAAGGCCGGCATCCCGACCCACTACGTCGATACCCTCGACGACAATCACATGCTGGTCAAAAAGGTCGACATCATCCTGATCGAAGTGGTCGTCCGCAACATCGCCACCGGCAGCCTCACCCGTCGCCTGGGCATCGAAGACGGCACGGTTCTGCCTTTCACACTGGTGGAGTTCTACTACAAGCGTGACGATCTCGGCGATCCGCTCATCAACGACGAGCACTGTATCATCCTCGATCTGGTCAAGAACGAAGGCGATCTCGAAGAGCTCAAGCGGCTCGGCCGGGAGATCAACACGATCCTCAAAGCCTTCTTCGCCAAAAAGGGGCTCAACCTGGTCGACTTCAAGGTGGAGTTCGGCTACGACAGCGAAGGAAAGATCCTTCTGGCCGACGAGATCAGTCCCGACAGCTGCCGTTTCTGGGACATGGCATCGGGCGAAAAACTGGACAAAGACCGTTTCCGACAGGGATTGGGCGGCCTGAAAGTGGCCTACGAAGAGGTCCTCAAACGCATTCTGGAAAAATAGGAGAAACCACACATGAAAGCTATCGTCAACGTCTACCTCAAAGAGGGGGTCCTCGATCCTCAGGGCAAAGCGGTCCACCACGCGCTCGGATCTCTCGGTTTCGACAACGTCTCCGACGTCCGTGTGGGCAAACAGATCGTACTGCAGCTCGACGCTTCCTCCATGCGAGAAGCGGAGAAGGAGGTCGAGAAGATGTGTGAAACGCTCCTCGCCAACACCGTCATCGAAGACTACAGCATCGAGATCGTCCAATGAACGTCGTCGTGTTGCAATTCCCGGGCACCAACTGCGAATTCGACACCCGATACGCTTTCGAACGTCTGGGAGAGAAGGTGACGATCGTATGGCACGAAGAGGAGATGATCCCGGCCAATACCGATCTCGTCGTCGTTCCCGGCGGTTTCAGCTACGGAGACTACCTGCGTAGCGGTGCCATCGCGCGCTTCAGCCCCGTCATGAAAGCGGTCAGATCCTACGCCGACAACGGCGGTTACGTCCTGGGGATCTGCAACGGTTTCCAGATCCTGCTGGAGAGCCATCTGCTGCCCGGCGCCATGAAGCGCAACGAAAACCTCCACTTCGTCTCGAAGCACCAGTATCTCAAGGTCGAAAACAACGACAACAGATTTCTGCGGCACTGTGAAGTGGGCGAGCTGCTCAACATTCCCATCGCCCACGCCGAAGGGAACTACTACATCGACGACGAACGCCTCAAAGCCCTCTACGACAACGGCCAGGTTCTGCTGACCTACTGTGACGAAAACGGCGATCCCGACAACCCCAACGGATCGGTGGACAACATCGCGGGTATCTGCAACGAAAAAAAGAATGTCTTCGGCCTGATGCCCCACCCCGAGCGTGCCATGGAGACGATTCTGGGGTCGATGGACGGTGTCAAAATGCTGGAAGGGTTCCTCGCCTAAGTGGTGGCACGGCTTCTTTTTCTCCTCTTTGCGGGATGGGCGCACCTCTTTGCCTTCACGACGATCGACGAAGAGCCCTCCGTTTTCGTCGATCCCTCCGCCCTGCAGAAACCGGCGGAGACTCCAGAGAGTGAAGAGAGTTTCGATACCTCGGAGATCCCGGCCGAAAGGCTGATCTACCTGACCATCGAGGACGTTCCGAAAAAGATCTACGTGGGCCAGATCTTTCCCGTCACCATCAAGATCACATCTCTCGACAAGCGGCGTCCCTACCTGGTGGAGCTGGAAAACGGCAGAAACGTCAGTGTCGTCAAGAAACACGACGACATTCCCCCACGGGCGATCAACCATCTCACCTACTACTTCAAAGCGGAGGGCCCTTCGATCCAGCTGCCCGCCTTCATCGTCCGTTACGAAGACGGCAGCCGGGAGTACAGGACCGAAAGCATCACCCTGACGGCGGTGAGGCTCAATCCTCCCAGAGAGTTCAGCGGGGTTCTCGCGAAGAGAATGGAACTGATCAACTACCAGGCATCCAGCTACGACGAGGGAAACAACATCCTGGCGCTGCAACTTCTGATTGAGTACGGCAACTACGGCGATTTCAGGCTCCCGGGCGCACTCAACCAGGGTATCGACTCCTACGAGGGGGATATCAACGCGACCACACTCCTCTACTACGGCGTCTATCCGGTCGGAACGGAACAGGTGACTTTCAGCTACTTCAACCTGGGGAAAAACCGCTACGAGAAGTTCCAGATCCCCATCATCGTCAAACGCAGCAGCGTCAGTACCCAGACCAATCTCGATCCCCAGGCGAGTGAATTCACCAAATTCAAAATCGCCGCCACCGTCGTTCTGATCGTGATATGGCTGCTTCTGTGGATCCGCCACAGAGGATGGGGCTACCCGATACTCATCGGACTCGCCGTCGCCTATCTTCTGACATATCTCGTACCTCTCAAAAGCGTCTGTATCAAACCCGAAACCACGGTCTATCTGCTTCCGACCGACCAGAGCACCCCCTTCATGAGACTCTACGAAGAGACGACGGCCAAAGAGATGAACCACAACGCACGATACACGAAGATACAACTACCGAACAATCGCATAGGATGGGTCAAAAATGAAGATCTTTGCTCGCATTAGGTTTCTCTACTCCGCACTGGTGATCTCGACGGTCGTCTCGATCATGATCGTCCTGCTCACCCTCTTTCCGAAGCGAAAAGCGCAGATCCTCCACTTCTGGAACAAGGTGATGCTCGCTTTGATGGGAGCCCATGTGGAAGTGGTGGGAAAACCGGACGAGCGGGCACAGCTCTACATGATCAACCACCAGGGCATCGTCGATATCATCACACTGGAAGCGTTGCTGGACAAAAACCTCCGATGGATCGCGAAAAAAGAGCTCTTCGAAGTGCCGTGGTTCGGCAAACTGCTCAGCGGCGCCGAAATGATCAGCGTGGACAGAGAAGACAGGCGGGGGCTCATCAAACTGGTCAGGGACGTGAAGGAGTCACTGGAGGTGATGCACCGTCCCGTGGCCATCTTTCCGGAGGGAACCCGCTCGAAAGATCAGAAGCTTCTGCCTTTCAAAGAGGGGGCGAAATTCATAGCGGAACGCTTCGGGCTCGTCGTCCAGCCGGTCGTTATCGTCGGGAGCAAAAGCGTCGTCAACGAACACGAAAAGATCTCCACCGGAGGCGACCTGAAAGTGATCTTCCTCCCTTCCATCGATGTCAAAGAGGCACCGAAGGATTGGTACGAGAAACTCCACGAAACGATGCAGCGCACGATCGACAACGAACTGGAACATCACGCCATCAGCCGCTGAAACGCCCCTTCAGCAGCGGATGCATCGCCTTCTCTTCGCAGATTTTCAGGGCCTCTTCCATCGTCCATACACCCCGCTCCGTGATCACGACATCGCTTTCTTCCAAAGGTGTCCTGTCGAAATAGCGGTTGCAGATTTCGAAACACCCCTTTTGCGAGACGATTTCATCGCCCTCTTTCGGCGGCTCTTCCACCCTTTTCACTTCCGCCGGCCAGAACTTCCGGGAGAGGGTCAAAACGGCGAATTTCACCCCCTGTTTCCTGGCCGCCAGCGCCATCGGCCATGTCCCCATCTTATGGACCAGGCCGAAAGTGCCGATACCGTCCGCACCCACGAGAAACAGATCGGCCTCCTCCATCATGAAACCGGCCGCCGCATCGATGACGAGGGTGGTATCGATGCCTTCACGGCAGAGTGTCTCCGCCAGCAAGACACCCTCGTTTCCCGGTCTCGATTCGGTGCAGACGACCCGAAAGCGCCGGCCCCTACGCGCCGCTTCGATCAAGGTGTCCCTGACCATCGAGCTGGCGGAGTGGGTCACGACACACCCGATCCCCTCCGTCACCGCCACACCCATCTTCACGGCGACACGGGCCGAACGCTCCAGTTCACTCAGATATCTGTCGCAAAATTCCGCCACCGCCGCACCCTCCGCACTCTCCTCGAGAAAGAAGAGCAACCGGTTGGCGAAATCGAAAACCGAAGCCATCATCGGCCGTGCCTCCGCGATCCTGAGAGCCGCGTGACGCATCGTCTCCACGGAAGCTCCATCCGTAGCCAGCGCCGCCAGAGCGGACGCGGCGGCTTGTGTCAGATGAAACGCACCGTGCACGGCGTCCTTTCGGATCCTTTCGAGCTCTCTTTCGAATCTTTCGGCACCACTCTCCAAAGCGTCACCCCTCGCGGCTCTCCAGCTCCCTCTTGAAAGCCTTGATTCTGGCTTTCAGCTCCGCCATCTCCTCCTTGACGAATCCGGCGTCATAGTCGTTGTCGCACCATTCGAGCTCCTCTTTCTTCTTCTTGTAGCGATTTTTGAGTTTTTCGATCGCAGCTTCGATCTCTTCACGGGTCATCTTTTCCAATTTCTGTTCCTTTTTTATCTCAGTTCCACGATTTCGTCGCTGCACCATTTGGCCAGATCGCGGTCGTGGGTGATCATCAAAATACCCACTCTCTGCAGCGTTTTTATCAGCAGTTTCATCACATCGAGCTGTATCAGGTTGTCCAGAGCGGAGGTGGGCTCGTCGGCCAACAGGAGCTTCGGCTTCATCAGAAGCGCCCTCAATATCGAGGCACGCTGAAGCTGCCCTCCGGAGAGTTCGTGGGAGCGTTTGTACAGCAGTGATCCGTCGAAACCCATCTGCTCACAAAGGGAATCGATACCCTCCGTTTCGGCCACGTCGGCGATCTGGTCGAGGATCGTATAGGTGGGATGGAAAGAGCTGTAGGGATCCTGAAAGATCTGGGAAAAGGGGGCCCGTTTGATCGTACCGGCCATCGGCTTCAGGTTTCCGGCGATCAGTTCGAAAAGGGTACTCTTGCCGCTGCCGCTGGGCCCGAGGATCGTGACGATCTGCCCCCTTTTCACCGTCAGCGAAAAGTCGCGGTAGAGGATTCTCTCCTTCGTATATCCGAAAGTGAGATCTTTGATTTCAAGGACGATCTCCCCCTCTTCGTTCCCCGTTTCCCGTTCAACGTCCACCGTTCACCTACTCCCGAATCTGCCCGTCGCCGTAGATCCTGTATTTGTAGGTCGTCAGATCGTTGATGCCCATGGGGCCTCTGGCATGGAGTTTGTTGGTACTGATCCCCACCTCGGCACCGAAACCGAAAGCCCCTCCGTCGGTGAAGCGGGTGGAGGCGTTGACGTAGACGCAGGCGGCATCCACTTCGTTCAGAAACTTTTCGGCGGCCCGGTGGTTGTCGGTCAGGATCGCCTCGCTGTGGCCCGAACCGTAACGGCGGATATGGGCGATCGCCTCCTCCACGCCGTCCACGATCTTGATGGAGAGGGTGTTGGCGAGGTATTCGGTGTCGAAATCCTCCTCCGTCGCTTCCTCCACCTCGATGATGGCACGTGTCGCCGCATCACCCAGCAGTTTCGTCGCCTCCGCGTCGAAAGCGGCCTTGAGTCTGGGCAGAATCTCCGGAGCGATCGCCGCGTCGACGATCAGCGTCTCCATCGCGTTGCAGACGCCGGGTCGCTGACATTTGGCGTTGACGGCGATCTTCACCGCTTCGTCGAGATCGGCGTCGGCATGGATATAGGTATGGCAGAGCCCTTTGTCGTGTTTGACCACCGGCACCGTCGCGTTTTCGTTGACGAAGCGGATCAGCGCCTCGCCGCCGCGCGGGATGATCAGGTCGACATACCGATCCATTTTGATCAGCTTCGCCACCCCCTCGCGGCTGGCGTCGGGAAGCAGACTGATGAGGGCTTTGGGCAGTCCCTCCTCTTCCAGTGTCTTCTGGATGATCGTCGCGATCGCCTCGTTGCTCCGCTGCGCCTCCTTGCCCCCTTTGAGGATCGCGACGTTGCCGCTTTTGAAACAGAGCGCCGCCGCATCGGATGTGACGTTGGGGCGCGACTCGTAGATGATCCCCACGACCCCGATCGGAATGCTCACCTTCTCGATCCGCAATCCGTTGTCTGTGACCCACCCGTCGAGAATGCGGCCCACCGGTTCCTTGAGCGCGGCGATCTCCCGCACCGCCTGGGCCATGCCGGCGATTCTTTTGCCGTCGAGATAGAGACGGTCCATCAGAGCCGGAGAGAGGTTGTTTCTCTCCCCCTCCTCCATGTCGAGTCTGTTGTGCTCGATGATCAGCGCGTCATTGGCTTCCAGCGCGTCGGCGATGCGTCCAAGGACCCGGTTTTTCACCTCTCCATTGAGCGTCGCCAGCACCGATGCCGCCTCTTTCGCCTCTTTCAGATACTCTTCCATCTCAACTCCTCCTGTGTGATAATAGGTCTTTCAGACTCTTTTCGATCGGCTTGCCCCCCAGTATCTCGTAGACTTCGTTGGCGATGGGCAGGTAGATGTCGTTGTTGACCGAAATCTTGTGCAGGGCCCTGGCGGTTCCGACCCCTTCGGCCACTTCGCCGAGCTCTTCGAGGATCTCGTCCAGGGTTTTGCCCGCCGCCAGGCCCAGGCCGACACGGTAGTTCCGCGAGAGCCGGCTGTTGGCCGTCAGAAAAAGGTCACCGGCTCCGCTGAGAGAGAGAAAAGTCTCCTCCTTGGCCCCGTAGTAGGTCCCGAACCGCGCCATCTCCACCAGGCCGCGGGAGACCAGGGCCGCTTTGGCGTTTTCACCCAGACTCAGCCCTTCGCAGATCCCTGCGGCGATGGCGATGACGTTTTTGTAGGCACCGCCCACCTCCGCCCCGACGATATCGGTACTGGTGTAGGTCTTGATGAAGTCGGGGAAAAGCTCGCTCCACTCCTCTGCGATGAGGCGGTTGCGGCTGTTGATCACCAGGGCCGTCGGCAGCGATCGCATCACCTCTTTGGCGAAAGACGGTCCGGTCAGATAGCAAAGCTGCGACGGAGAGAGATACTCTTCGAAGATCTCGTTCATGAAAGCGCCCGTTTTGGCGTCGATCCCTTTCGAAGCCACCAGCAGTGTCTGAGACTTTCTGAATCGGTTATGGGCTTCCAGCCAGCTGCGGACCGCCTGGGCCGAAATGGCGAAGACGATGAAATCCCTCTTCAGCGCCTCCTCCAAAGAGACGAAATTGGGCAGATCTCTCGGAGTCCGGGAGGTAATCACCACATCGCACTTCTGTCCCAGGGCGTGCGCGAGCGCCTGCCCCCACTTTCCGGCTCCGATCACCGCTACATCTCTCATCCGTTCCCTTTCGTCAGTTTCTTGTAAAACGCCTCCAGCGCATGACTCTCACCCAGAAGCACCAGAATGTCCCCCGCATCGAATTTGTGGTCGATGCCCCGGGAGACGAAGATGAAATCGTCCCCCATCTCCTTGTCGGTGATGCCTACCAGAATCAGATCCATCGCCTTGAAATCGATGTCGTGGACATATTTCCCCTCGAGAAAGGAGTTTGGAGGAATCTCGATCTCTTCGAGACTGATGCCGTTGTCGACGAAGATGATCTCGTCGAGCACCCTTGTCACCGCCGGCCGGGTGATGATATCGACGATACGGTTGGCGCTCGCTTCGTAGATGTCGATCACCTTGTCGGCACCGATGAATTTCAGCTTGCGGGTATTTTCCGCGGAAGTGGAGATCGAGATGATCGTCGCGTTTTCGGTCATGCTCTTGAGAGAGAGCACGAGAAATATGTTCATCGCCATCTCGTCCATGGCGCAAAATAGTATCTTGTCTTCCAGCCCCAGGTCGATCAGCTCCTGATCGTGTTTGAAGTCTGCCGTAAAGGATTTGACGATCCCGTGATCCTTCGCATCCTGCGTCAAGGCTTCGGTCTGCTCCACCACCGTTATCTTTGTGAAATAGGTCGATAGCATCTCGTAGACGCGGTGTCCCAGCTTTCCATAGCCGAAGAGGATGATTTCACGACGATCTTTTCTGGTATCGAACACTCTGTTCCATCCTTCCTTTGAAATCGGCGATACTGACGTTGTATCCCATCACCACCAGAATGTCGTGGGCATGCAGCTCGGTATCCTCGGGGGGGTTGAAGATGACGTAGTGGCTCATCTTCTCACCGGGTTTGAGAGGTTTTAGCACCGCCAACAGTACGAGTCTCGCGGCGGAAAAATCGAAGTCCCCCACTTTCGCGCCATCGAGGAACGAACCTCTCTTGACCTCCACCTCGTCGATACGGGCCGATTTTTTGCGTGTCAGAATCGCCTGGAGCGCGTCGAACGCCACCGGCTGACCGATGTAGACGGCACCCAGGAGTCCCGCGATCTCTTCGGGCATGATCAGGTGGTTGGCTCCCGCGAGTTTGAGTTTGGTCGCCACACTCTTTTCGCTGCATCTGGCTATGATCTCGACACGGTCGCAGAGACTTCTGGCGTTGATCGTGATGAAGACGTTGATGATGTCGTCGTGGGTCACGGCGATGACCGACTTGACGTTGTCGCAGAATTTCAGTTTGAGCAGCGTATCGCTCTTGGTGGCGTCCGCCTCCAGGACCTGATGGCCGTCGAGCTCGGCTTTTTTGACCTTTTCGGGATCGTTCTCTATGACCAGCAGCTTTTCGCCCCTGGCACGCAGTTTGTCGGAGACGATCTGTCCGATCTTTCCGTATCCGCATATCAGATTGAGATCCTTCGTCTTGGCCACCTGGTTGAGTACCCGTGTCTGTTTGATCTCCGGAAGCTTTTCGCCGAAAGCAGAGACGATGATCGAAGTCAGGAAGGTGATTGCCCCAAGACCCGTGATGATGACCAGGATCGAGATGAAACGCCCTTCGTTGGTGACCGGCGTGATGTCACCGTATCCGACTGTCGTGACCGTGACGACGGCCCAGTAGATCGCGTCGAACAGAGACGTGATGTTGGGATTCTGGCCCGCTCCTTCGAAGACGTAGATCATCATCGACGCGATCAGCGTGAAAAAGGAGAGGAGCAGAAGGAGGGCATAGAGCTCGATCTTCTTGTTTCTGAGAATTTCGAAAAACTGCAGCAGACTCTTGGAGTAGCGCAGCATCTTGAAAGCGCGGAAGAGGACGAAAACGCGCAATACTCTGATTTCCCGGTAACTGGGCAGAATCGCGATCAGGTCGATGATCGCCGGAATGGAGGTGATATACTCCCACTTCTGGGCGGCTATCTCGCCGAAAACCTTTTTGAAGGAGAAGGGTTTGTCGAAAAACTCCGACTCTTCGTACTGGGCGATGATGATCTTGTGCATGTCGTCGTGTACCCAGAGCCTGAGAATATACTCGACGATAAAAATAGCCGTGACGATATAGAGGTCGTACCACTCAAGCCAGTAGGCCACATGCTCCCGCACGTCCACCACCAGGATGATGACCGAGGAGAGTATGACGAAGACCATGAAGATGTCGAAATACTTTTTGTAGCGGTAACTGTCGTTGTTGAGAAGATTGTCGAAAAAGCGCTTCGCACGTTTGTAGGTGGGAGCGCTCTCCAGAAAGTAGGCGAAGGAGACGAGAAGTCTCAGAAAAAACTGTTTCAAGAGTTCAGACGCTCTTTGAGAAGCTGATTGACTTTACCCGGGTTGGCCGAGCCCTTGGACGCTTTCATCACCTGTCCCACGAAGAAACCGAAAAGTTTCTCCTTGCCCCCTTTGTATTCGGCCACTTTGTCGGCGTTGGCGGCGAGCAC
This sequence comes from Hydrogenimonas sp., assembly GCF_029933015.1. GTDB lineage: Bacteria > Campylobacterota > Campylobacteria > Campylobacterales > Hydrogenimonadaceae > Hydrogenimonas. Next base: position 18,556 of record NZ_JAOZOZ010000019.1, read on the forward strand.
TT
>NZ_JAOZOZ010000108.1 GCF_029933015.1 Hydrogenimonas sp.
TCGAAATCGTATCCGGCCTGTGCGAAATAGAACCGTTTTTTGTCGAGCAGGTAGTTCTCTTCCCCAAAGATATAGAGCTCTTTTTTGTCGAGGCTTTTGATACTCCCTTCGGGTCTGGCGGTGGTTGTCGTTTCATAGGCGTAGTGGACATCCAGAATCTGGCGTTGATTGGTTTTTTTACGGGTCATATGAAAATCGATCGAAATCTTCCGTTTGTCCTTGACTCCCGTCTCCGTTTCGATTCCCATATCGAAACTGCCGCGGGTGTAGGGCATCATGTTGCGAAGACGATTTTCGATCGTGTCGTTCTCTTTGACCGATAAAATGAGCCGGTCGATATTCTCGATTTTTATGAGTTCCTTGATCTCGTCGTGTTTGACGATGAGAAAAGCGTGGTCCTCGATCCCGATGATACGGCCCGTCGTCTCTTTTCCGTTGTAGAAGATATGGTATTCGTGCTCAGTGGTCAGCTGCTCGATGTTTTTGTAGTCGATCCGTATGCTTCCGGATCCGTATACGAGAGAAAACTGCACATACTTGGATGTCAACTCGGTGATACGTCCCTGCAGGACCGTACCCTTGACGACGATGGTATCCGTTTTGCTCGCCTTTTTTTTCAGTTTCAGCTCTTCTTTCTGCTCCGCACTCTTCGCCCTCTTTTCCAGGACGTTTTTGCGCGCTTCGGCGATATCTTCGTGGGTCACCTCGTCCAGACGTTCGCCGCTCTTGAGGGACGGGGATGAACCCTCTTTCGTCGCGTTGCTCTCCTGGGCCGATCCCAGGATGCAAAGCAGTACGAGTGAGAGCAGAAATCTAAGCATCGACCAGGCTTACTGCACTTCGATCTCTTCGACGATATCGAGACCGAAACCACCGAGCCCGACGAACTCCCTCCCCTTGCTGGAGACCAGGAGGCGGATGTTCTTGATACCGAGTTCGGAGAGTATCTGCGCACCGATCCCGTACTCCTTCATCGTATCGCCCCCCGATACGGCATCGTCCGCATCGACGAAAACGACGACACCGCCGTTGTGTTTGAGATAGTCGATCGAGTGTACGAGCTGTCTGTAACGGTGCTGGTTCAAAAAGAGATCGACATCTCTTCCTATATTATGAAATTTGACATTTTCGGTCTCGTGGAGTTTGTAGAAGATGAGGGCCGTATGCCGTTTGCCCTGATGGTCCGTAAAGACCCTCTTTTCGACTTTCGTATCGAAAAAGTCGATGATCTCCTCCCCTTCGAGCCGTACGAGTCTTTCGTTGCGGAGTCTGTACTCGACCAGATCGGAGATGTAGACGATGTTGAGGCCGTGTTTTTTGGCGAACACTTCCAGATCGTCGCGGCGGGCCATCTGACCGTCTTCGCGCATGATTTCGCAGATGACGGCGCTGGGCGCCAGACCCGCCAGCCTGCACAGATCCACGGAGCCCTCCGTATGTCCGGTGCGTACCAGCACCCCGCCCTCCTTCGCGATCAGGGGGAAGATATGCCCCGGCCGTACCAGATCTTCCGGCGTGCTGATGGGACTGGCCAGAAGTTTGATCGTCATGTCCCGCTCGAAGGCCGAAATCCCCGTCGTCGCTTCCCTCGCGTCGACCGAGACGGTAAAGGCCGTCTCGTGTTGGGAGTCGTTGTGCTGCACCATCGGCTGCAGCTTCAGCCTCTCTGCGATATCTTTGGAGATGGCCACACATATCAGCCCCTTCGCCTCCGTCGCCATGAAGTTGACGTGTTCGGGCGTCGAGAAGGTCGCCGCGTAAACCAGGTCCCCCTCGTTCTCTCTGTCCTCGTCGTCGATCATGACGACCATTTTCCCATGTTTTATGTCTTCTATCGCCTGTTGTACTCGTTTGATTGGCATCGTCTCTTTCGTCCTGTTTCGAAATTTGAAAAATTATATCCTAAAACTCTTGACATTAGCCTGCTTTTGCATTATAATTCTGCCCGTAAACAAGCCAACAGGCTCCTCAAAGTCTGGGGTGTCGCCAAGTGGTAAGGCAGCAGGTTTTGGTCCTGCCATTCGGGGGTTCGAGTCCCTCCACCCCATCCACTTTCTTCTGTCGCGGGATAGAGCAGTTTGGTAGCTCGTCGGGCTCATAACCCGAAGGTCGGGGGTTCAAATCCCTCTCCCGCAACCAATCAAATTCCTCCAAATTCAATTTACGAGTTCATCCATCATCCATTCAGTAAAAAGTGATATGACTATTCAGCCTTCGAGCGTACACCATCAACGTTCCCACCATATTTTCGGTGATATTGGGTGATCGCCTGATACTTCGATTATCAACTTCATCAATTCAACTCCATTAACAATTCAGTAATTTAAATAATTTATGAAAAAAATCCAATTTAAAAAGTAAAATTTAGGTAATTTAGGCTCATTTAAGTTTGGATTTAATTACATAGGATTATACTGGTATTGAATCGTTAATCACCAAGGAGAAAATATGGCAAGAGTAGTTGTAATGGGCGGCGGAGTTTCAGGACATACCGCGGCGACGTTTCTGCGTGACTGGTTGAGTGCCGATCACGAAGTGGTCGTCGTCACACCGAACAGCAAGTGGAACTGGATCCCTTCGAACATCTGGGTCGGAGTCGGCCGCATGAAAAAAGAGGATGTCGTTTTCGATCTGGATCCTGTCTATAAAAAGGCCAACATCGACTACCGACAGGCCAAAGCGCTCACGATCCACCCCGAGGGTAGCAAAGAGAGCGACACTCCTTTCATCACCATCGAATATACCGGTCAGGGTAAAGAGGGCGAGAAAGAGGAGCTGACCTACGACTATCTCATCAACGCCACGGGACCGAAGCTCAACTTCGCGGCGACCGAAGGACTCGGACCCCACGGCGGCCACACCGTATCCGTCTGTACGGCGGATCACGCCGTTCATGCCAACGAAGAACTGCACAAAGTCATCGCCAAACTCAAAGCCGGCGAGAAGCAGACCCTCGTCATCGGAACGGGGCATGGTATGTGTACCTGCCAGGGCGCGGCGTTCGAGTACATCTTCAACATCGACCACGAACTGCGCGCCGCCGGCGTCCGTGACAAGGCGGAAGTCATCTGGCTCACCAACGAATCGTTCCTTGGAGACTTCGGAATGGGCGGTATGCACGTCAAACGCGGCGGCTACATCGCTTCTTCGAAAATCTTCGCCGAATCGCTCTTCGCCGAACACGACATGGAGTGGATTCTGGGTACGCACGTCACGAAGGTCGAAGAGGGAAAGATCCACTACGAAACCCTCGACGGCGACACAGACTTCCAGGAGTTCGACTTCGCGATGCTGATTCCTCCGTTTGGCGGCGTGGGCCTCAAAGCCTACGACAAGGAAGGCGCCGACATCACCGACAAAGTCTTCGCCCCCAACGGCTTCATGAAAGTCGATGCGGACTACAGCGGCAAGCCCTACGAAGAGTGGAAAGCCTCCGACTGGCCGAGAACGCTTCAGAACCCCGACTACAAGAACATGTTCGCCGTGGGCATCGCTTTCGCTCCGCCTCACCTGATGTCCAAGCCGATGAAAAACCCCAACGGCACACCGATCAACCCGACACCTCCGCGTACCGGTATGCCTTCGGCGATGATGGGCAAAGCGGTCGCCCAGTCGATCCGCGACATGATCAACGGCGCCAAAGAGCCGACCCACACCGCCAGCATGTCTGAAATGGGCGCGGCCTGTGTCGCATCGGCCGGCGCGGGATTTTTCAGCGGAAAAGCGGTCTCCATGACCGTCTATCCGGTCGTTCCCGATTACGAGAAGTATCCGGGTGTCGGACGAGACCTGAGCTATACGACCGGCGAGATCGGTCTGGCCGGCCACTGGATCAAACATTTCCTCCACTACGCGTTTATGTGGAAGGCGCAGCTCAAGCCTGGCTGGAAAATCATTCCCGAATAAAATTCAGAAAAGAAAGGAGATAAAATATGGCACATCAACACGTAGAGCATCTGGACCCCTACAGCCCGCAGTCGGGTACGATGATTCCGGGAGGACTCGTCAAGTTCATGCGGACCTGCGTACTCTGGCAGATCATCCGCTTTCTCGTCATCAACCTTCGTATGACGAAACTGATCCTCAAATCCCACCACTGATATCCGCAAAGGTGCTTCGGCACCTTTGTTCTGGGTTTTAGAACCCATCTCAAAGATCCCCATGGGCGGGAATGGCACCCAAAAGGTGCGATGACGAGGCGAAAAGCGCAAGGCGATGCCAAAGCATCGTCGAGCATTTTCAACGAAGTCAGCGTGCTTTTTGGGTGCCACCCTTACGGGCGGAGCGATTTTGCCCCCTCTCTTTGTTGGTTCTCCTTGACGATGCTTTGGCATCGCCTGCGTCGAACCGCCGCGATAGGAAGCAAAATCGCTTCCGTTACCGCTTATGGGGATTTTTGAGATGGGTTCTAATCTCTACAACACGGCGAACGCTAATAAAAATCGTACTACCATAGCTTCATGAAAAAACTTGCCGCACTTCTGTTTTTGACCATCTCTCTCTCGTTGTCGGCAGCCGAAGGAAACGATATGTCTGAAAAACTCGAAAAAGCGACCCTTGGCGGCGGATGTTTCTGGTGTCTCGAAGCGGTCTTTGAAGATGTCAGAGGGGTCGTGAATGTCGTCAGCGGATACGCCGGCGGCCACACGGAAAATCCCGACTACCGCAGTGTCTGCAGCGGGGAGACGGGCCATGCGGAAGTGGTGCAGATCACTTTCGACCCCTCCGTTGTCAGTTACAAAGAGCTGCTCGACATCTTCTGGAAGATCCACGATCCGACGACACCCAACCGTCAGGGCGCCGATGTGGGTACCCAGTATCGATCGGTCATCTTCTACCACGACGAAGAGCAGAAGAGAATCGCCGAGGAGAGCCGAGCCGAAGCCCAGAAACTTTTCGCCGCTCCCATCGTGACCGAAATCGTTCCCCTGACGAAATTCTGGCCCGCGGAAGAGTATCATCAGGACTATTTCAGAAAAAATCCCTATCATGGATACTGCCGGGCGGTTGTAGCGCCCAAAGTGGAAAAGTTCAGAGAAAATTTCAAGGAGATGGCCAAATGAGTGAAAAGATGATCGATCTGGAAGTGAAGGTAACGATGGAAGAGATGAAAAAGATCGGCGAATATTGTAGGGACAAAGGTGTCAACTTCTCCGAGTGGATGCGCTCGCTCGCTCTCAAAGAGATCGAGCGCAGGGCACAGGAAAAAAAGGAGGAGGAGAAACCGGCCTGATCCCCAAAATCAGGTTTTGAAATTCTCGAG
>NZ_JAOZOZ010000020.1 GCF_029933015.1 Hydrogenimonas sp.
CATCACGATCCAGACACTCCAGCAGGAGTCCAACGACATCCAGGCCAACTCCGAAGAGATCACCCGTATCGCCACCAATTCACAAGAAGACGTCCACGCCTTCGAACATACGCTGCAGACATTCGCCCAGACCGCGGATGTCTCCGCGAAACAGGCCAAGTATATCCACGATTCTCTTTTCGGAAGCCTCGTGAAGGTCGACCACATCATCTTCAAATCGAAAGCCTACACGACCGTTCTGAACGAACGGGAGGAGCTGGTCGACGAGTTCACCGACCACCACAACTGCCGCATGGGCAAATGGTACTACGAAGGAAAGGGCAAAGAGCTTTTCAGCCACACCAAAACCTACCGGGCTCTCGAAGAGCCCCATGCGCTCGTTCACGAAATGGTCCTGAAAACGATACCGTGTGCGAAATCCCACAACTGTCTGACACCGGAAAACAGAGAGAAGATCGTTCAGAACTTCACACGGATGGAGGAGGCGAGCCAAAGCCTCTTCAAGATGATCCGAAATATGGTCCGGGAGGCCAATCCGGAGGCGGGTATCGAGGTCTGACGGCCTCTACGGTCTGCGTTGCTTCATCGCCGCCATCGTGGCGAAATTGGCCCACTGGAAGAGCGTATCGACCGTATCGAATCCCGCCTCTTTCAGCATCGCCCTGTTCTCCTCGATCGTGTAGGGGATCAGGACGTTTTCGAGGGCTTCTCTCTTGCGCATGATCTCCGTCTCGCTGTACCCCTGTCTTTTTTTGTAGTCGTAGTAGATATCGATGATCTGCTTGTCGAGCCATTTGTTCTCCATCAGTATCTTTTCGCTGCAGATGAAGAGCCCCTCCTCTTTGAGGGAGTCGCAGATCCTGGCCACCGCCTTGTGCCTGACGACGGGGCGGATGAACTGGAGGGTATAGTTGGAGACGATGATGTCGGCGGGTCCGAAATCGTATCTCATCAGATCCTCGCAGACGAAGGTGACGTCGGCTTCCATCGCCTGCGCCTTTTTTCTGGCCAGTTCGATCATCGCGGGGGCGTTGTCGATCCCGATGAACTCGGCATCCACACCGCTCCGCTTCGCCAGTTCGATCAGCAGCGCACCGGTGGATGATCCCAGGTCGACGATGCGCATCCCCGGCTCGATGCGCCGGAGGATCAGTTTGGCGATCAGCTCCATGTTTTCCCGATAGAAAGGTACCGAGCGCTCGATCATGTCGTCGAACACGGCGGCCACACGGTCGTCGAATTCGAACCGTTTCTCGATCGGCTCTTCGAAGAGTCTGTCTTTAGAGGCCATCTCTCGTCTCCCTCTCATCCACCTGCGCCATCTCGATATCTTTGACGATCTGCCGCTTCAACGCCTCGAAACTCTCGAATTTCCGATTGTCGCGCAGCTTCGCGTACCAGCGTATCCCCGCTTCCTGAATCCTCCTGCCGTGAAGGTCCTCGCCGATCACATGGCTCTCCACGGCGAAATTTCCGTCGGCGGTGTGTCGGTGCCCGACGAACGTGACCGAGGGAAACCAGACGCCATCGACACAGGTTTCGCTCCTGTAGACACCGGCTCCGGGGAGCAGGAAACGGCCCGTATCGAGATTGATCGTGGGCACCAGGGAGGCTTTGCCGATCCCCTGCCCTGCGATCACATCGCCCCATACCGTGTAGGGATGACCGAGCATGGCGTTGGCACGGGGGATTTCGCACCGGCGTATAAGGTCCCGGATGAAACGGGAGTGGACAGGCTCGCCCTCCAGCGTCACCTCCGGCACCACCGTCACCTCTTCGCCAAAAAGCCTCCGGAGATCTTTCGTGTCGGCGCTTCGTCCCGCACCGAAAGCGAAATCCTCTCCGACGACGATGTTGCGAAGCTTCGGAAAGTCCGCGCGCAGTTTCGCGACGAAATCTTCGGCCGCAAGATCTCTGATCTTTTCGAAGTCGTAGAAAAAGAGGGGGTAACGGGTGAAATCGGCCCGGTAGATCCCCGGTGTCAGCGTCGCACGGAAGTGTTCGATCACGACGATGCCGCCATCTCCTCCGAGTCTGGAAAAGAGGGCCTGGTGGCCTCTGTGCATCCCGTCGAAATTGCCGATGGCGACGGCCTCAACGGTTGATGAAACAGTAGAACCACTCATGGTTCCCCTCCTTTCCCGGCAGCTGCGACACCTCTTTGACCATCAGCCTCCACCCCAGAGCGGCCGCCTCCTCCTCGAACCTCCTCTGGGCTTCGCGGATCGCTTTCTCGTCGGTGACGACGCCGTGCCGGTCACGTTTGGCCTCCCTGCCCACCTCGAACTGCGGCTTGAAGAGCAGGATCAGCACCCCGTCGGTGAGACGGTCGAGATCCTTCATGATGTGATGAAGAGAGATGAAGGAGACGTCGCACGTGGTCACGTCGAAAGGCCCGGCGTTTTGGAAGGTCCGAATGTCGGTCTCTTCCACGCTCGTGACTCTCTCGTCGTTTTTCACGGAAGGATGCAGCTGCGAGCGCCCCACATCCAGCGCCGTCACCTCCGCGGCCCCCCTCTCCAGCAGGATCTGCGTGAAACCCCCGGTACTGGCACCCACGTCCAGACACCGTTTCCCTTCGACGGCGACGGGGTGGGTATCGAGAAACCCCTTGAGCTTTCTGGCGGCCCGGCTGACGTAGCGCGTCTCACCCGAGATTTCGATGTTCGCGTCGTCGGGGGTTTTGAAGGAGGGTTTGTCGACCGTCTTTCCGTCCACGGTGACGCCCCCTTCGCGGATCAGCTCCTGCGCCTTCGTGCGGCTTTGGACCAGACCCCGCTTCACCAGCAGCGCATCAAGCCTCACCCGCCAGCTCCCACATCTTCTCTTCGCTCATCAGCTCCACACCCAGCTGCTTCGCCTTGTCGTATTTGCTCCCGGGATCCTCGCCGTAGATGACGAAATCGGTCTTTCTGGATACGGTTCCGGTCACTTTCGCCCCCAGATGTTCGAGCATCGCCTTGATCTCTCCCCGGGGCTTTTTCATCGTTCCGGTGAGAACCACCGTCTTGCCGGTAAAGGGGGATTCGACGATCGTCTCCTTTTCGGGCGGCACGGGACGGATGATTTCCAGAAGCCGTCGGACCTTTTCGCGGTTGACCCGCATGAACTCCAGATAGCTCTCCGCCATCTCCTCGCCGAATCCTTCGATGGCCAGCAGCTGCTCTTTCGTCACATCCATGAAGTCGAGGCCGAAAGTCTGACAGATCTTCCGGCTGGCCACTTCGCCGATGTGCTCGATCCCCAGGCCGTTGACGAAGCGCCAGCACTCGGCGCCCTTGCTTCTTTCGATGGCGTCCAGCAGATTCTTCGCCTTCTTCTCCTTGAAGCCTTCGAGCTTCAGAAGATCCTCCATCGTCAGATGGTAGATGTCTTCGAGCTCCTTCACCAGACCCGCCTCGTAGAGCTGTTCGACGATCTTTTCACCCAGGCCGTCGATATTCATGCACTGTTTGGAGGCGAAATAGATGATCGAGTTGACGACACGGGCGGGGCAGTTGATATTCTGGCACTTGATCAGCTTGCCCTCGTCGAGCAGTTCGCTTCCGCACACCGGACACTTCGTGGGTCGTTCGATCTTCTTCTCTTTGCCGGTACGGTACTGGGTGAGGACCTTGATGATTTTGGGGATCACGTCGCCGCTGCGGATCAGTGTGACCATGTCGCCGATGCGCACGTCCATCTTCTCGATGTAGTCGAAGTTGTTCAGGGTCGCCCGCTCGACGATCACCCCCTCGACCTCCACGGGTTCGAGCACCGCGACGGGCGTGATGACGCCGGTGCGCCCCACCTGCAGCAGCACATCCTTGATGCGTGTCTGCTTCTCGACGGCGGGAAACTTGTAGGCGACCATCCAGCGGGGCGCCTTGACGGTGTAGCCCAGCGCCTCCTGGGCGGCGATGCGGTCGACTTTGACGACCATGCCGTCGAGCATCACATCCAGGCTGTCGCGCATCGATTTGAGCTCGTCGTAGATCGCCTCGATCTCTTCGACACTCTTGCAGACACGGCGCACCGGCGGTTTGCGGAATCCCAGATCGTAGATGTAGGCCATCACCTCGCTCAGATACTCGTAGGGAAGCGAATGGACCCCCACACCCCAGGGCTGGAAGATCAGGTTGCGTCGGGCCGTGATGCGGGGATCGAGCTGCCGCAGGCTTCCGGCGGCGGCGTTGCGGGGGTTCGCGAAGAGAGGCTCGCCCTTTTCGGCGCGCTCGGCGTTGATGCGTTCGAACTCCTGTTTGGTCATCAGCACTTCGCCCCGGATTTCGATGAGATCTTTGTGGTCGATCTCCAGCCGGATCGACTGGATCGTTCGGGCGTTGTTGGTGACATCCTCCCCCTCGACCCCGTCGCCGCGGGTGATCGCCTGCTTCAGCAGACCGTTTTCGTAGATCAGGTTGAGGCTGGCGCCGTCGAATTTGGGCTCGACGTAGTAGCGCTCGTCGGGGAAATTCTTCCGGATACGGGCCATCCACTCTTCGAACTCTTTTTCGTTGAAGACATCCTCCATGCTCCACATCCGGCTCAGATGCTTCGCCTTGGCGAAACCCTCTTTGAGCGGAGCGCCGACACGCTGGGTCGGAGATGTGGGATCGATCTGGTCGGGATGCGCCTTTTCATAGGCCTCCACCTCCCGGTAGAGATTGTCGTAGACTTCGTCGGTGACGAGGGGGTTGTCCTCGATATAGTAGGCGTAGGCCCACTTTTTCAGCGTCTTTACCGCCTCTTTGTACTCTTTTTCGGTGCGTATCATATCTTCTCTCCGCTCTCCGGGGGCGGAAGTACCGGATATTGGGGATTGGTCTGGTTCAGCTCCCGCTGCATCAGGCGCTGCATACGCTTCATCTCTTCGGCCATCTCCTTTTTCATCCGCTCCATGAACTCCTTCATCGCCTCGTTCCAGGCACCACCCTCCTCCATCGAGCGGCGGAGCCTGTCGAACTCCGCCATCCCTTCACGGATCAGATCTTCCACGGCCCGCGTCCCGCAAGCCAGCGCGCTCGTCTGGATCCCCTTTTCGAAACGCTCCGCCGTGACCACTTCGTCCACCTTCCAGCGATTTTCGAGTTTCAGCAGTTCGGTAGGGAAGGTGGCGTTGCACTCCATCCGTCCCAGGCCGTCCACCTTCACGGCGTAGGTCAGGATCGTGGGAACGCTCGCCAGCGCGCCCGTCACGTTCGCCTCTTTCACCTCCACCTTTTCGATCTCTACTGGAACGGGCAGAGAGACTTCGAAACGCCCCCGCACCGTCAAAGCGTCGGCTTCGGCCCTCTTTTTCGCCGCCACGGCTTCCCAGAAAGTTTTGGCGACCTCTTTCGGGCTCTCCGATGCGGCCCAGGCCACGGACCCTGCCGCCAGTACCATCGTGACTATCCACAAAAACTTTTTCACAATACTTCTCCCTTTTCGATCGCTTCGTAGACGGCGATAGCCTGTCTGTGCTCCTTCACGTCGTGACAGCGGACGATCGACGCCCCGCGTCTGAGCGCCTCCAGATGAATCGCCAGCGTCCCGGGTAGACGCTCCTGCACCGGTGTCGGAACGATTTTGTCGATCATCGATTTACGGCTGGCGCCGATCAGTATCTCGCATCCGAACCGTGTGAAGTGCCGCATGTTTTTCAGCAGCGCCAGATTGTGTTCGAGCCTCTTGCCGAAACCGATCCCCACGTCGAGGATCAGATCCTCCCTGGCAAGACCGATCCTTTCGGCCCTTTCGATCCGCTCCTGGAAAAAGCGGTCCACATCGAGAACGACATGGTCGTAGGAGGGGTTTTGCTGCATCGTCTGCGGCGTCCCCTGCATATGCATCAGCACCATCTTCGCCCCGTGGTCTGCGGCCAGTTTTCCGAGGGTTTCGTTACGCAGCCCCGTGATGTCGTTGACGATCGAAAAACCGCACGCCAGAGCGTAGGCCACCACCTCGGGCGTATAGGAGTCGATGCTGAATTCCGCCTCTTTCGCCAACGATTCGGAACGGATCGTATCGAGGATCGGCTTGAGCCTGGCCATCTCCTCCTCGGCCGACACCGGCTCGCTCCCCGGTCGGGAAGAGACGCCGCCGATATCGACGATCCGGGCCCCCTCTTCGATCATCCGCTCTATCGCCTCCACGGCCGCCGATTCACGGTAGCGGCTGCCCGGATAGAAGCTGTCGTCGTTGGCGTTGACGACCCCCATGATGCGCGGTTCGTACCGACGCTCTTTCAAAAACTCCTCCAGCCTCACGGAGAGCTCCTTCAGCCCGAAGGGCTGGATCTTCTCACGTCTCGCCAGCGCCTGAAGCTCTCTTTTGGTCCCCATCAAAACGGCGTCGAAACGCTCCTGCCGGCAGACGACGGCGCCCGCCGGAAGCGCCAGATCGGCACCGCTGGCCAGGGCGTCCTGTTTGAGGATGTTGGCGGCACCGGCCTTGAGATCCTTGATGACGAAGAGGTGCGTCTCCATCTTCCTGGCCATGATCTCGCTGCCCGTTTTGTCGCAGCCGAGTCTGTCCAGCACCTCTTTTTTCTCCCGGGGGGTATCGATGCGGTAGATTTTCACCTTTTTCTCTCCAGCAGTTTCAGTCCCAGACGTGCCAGCACGAAATGGGGCGGCGACCCCATATCCAGCAGACGGACACTTTCGGAAAAGGTACGCAGCAGCTCCTCGTCGAGCCTGTAGCGTCCGCTTATCATCGCCTCCCTGGAGAGGGTTTCGACAAGGGTTCTGGCCTTTTTGGCGTCGATGCGCCTGTTCTGCTGCAATAGATCGAAGAGGCGGGCCAGATCGAAACGTTCCAGATCGACACCGCTGACCTCTTCGCCTCCGCTCTCCATCCGGTTCTCGATGGGAAGGCGCGATCGGACGGTGGGCAGCAGCCCCGATTTGGAGGGGGTCACCAGAACGAAGTGGGTTTTCGGAGGGGGTTCTTCGATGATTTTGAGGAGTTTGTTCTGGGCGATGGGCGTGAAGCGTTTCGCCGCCAGGAGGATGATCTTCTCGCTTTCACTGGTCAGTGACGCCCGCTCCACCGCCTCTTTGGCATGCTCGATCAGAAAATCGTCCGCTTCGATCCGATGGAAGAGCGCACCGGGAAACTCCCCCCGCAGCGTTTCGTAGATTTCGTCGAAACGGTCCGAAAGAACGATTTTCGAAATCGGCGAAGCCATCTCATCCACCCGTGTCGACTTGGGCGAAAAGGGCGGCACTGAGAGTTTTGTCGAAGAGGCGGAAAAGCTGCAGCAGTTTGATGTCGATCATTTCGTCGTAGGAGCGAAGCGTGAAGCTGTTGGTCATCTCCTCGTCCATGACCCACAGCAGCGACTCGTCGTTTCGAAAGGCGATGCGCGCCCTGGGATGGTCCGCCTTGCCGATATACCAGAAAAAGGAGCCCTGGGGATAGGAGAGCGAAAGCATATCGAAGAGCAGATCGATATCCTGATCGGTCCGGATCGTGTCGACATAGGGATAGACCGCTTCGAAGGAGAAGAAAGGCAGCAGCGGACGGCTCATCCCCGGACGGTTGATCCGGCGGACGATATACTCCTCGAACCAGCGGTTCTGCTCGTCCGTGAGGATGATGACACTCTGCCCCTCCAGAATTTTGGTGATGGCGCTGCCGACGATCGGCGCCCAGTCGTAGCGCCGCTCTTCGAGCCAGCTCATCATCGTATCGTCGCCGCGAATCGTCTCGAGGGTCCAGGTCAAAAGATCTTTCAAAGGGGTGCTCCTTTGAAAGATCGGGAACGGGGAACGGGGAACGGGGAACGGAATTTTTCACAAACGGCCCTCATCTTTTTTTTCCGTTCACTGTTCACCATTCCCCGTTCACCCATTTCACTTGTCCAGTTCGTACGCCTCGTGCAGAGCGCGGACGGCCAGTTCGGCGTATTTCTCGTCGATGATCATCGAAATCTTGATTTCGCTGGTGCTGATCATCTCGATGTTGATGTTCTCTTTGGCCATCGTCGTGAAGGCTTTGGCCGCGACGCCGCTGTGGCTCTTCATGCCCACACCGACGATGGAGACTTTCGCCACATCCTCTTTGTATTCGATGTCGCCGATACTGTTTTCGAACTTTTTCAGTGCGCGTCTGACATGCTCGATCTCGCTCTGGGGCACGGTGAAATCGATCTCGGTCTTTCCGTCGGCGCCGATGGTCTGGACGATCATGTCGACATTGATGTTCTCCTCCGCCAGGGCATTGAAGATTTCGGAGGCGATACCCGGCCGGTCTTCGACCCCCTTGAGGCTGACGCGGGACTGGTTCTTGTCCAGAGCGATACCGCTGACGAGTGGTTTTTCCATGATGTTCTCTTCCTTTGTGATCAATGTTCCGGGATTGTCGTTGAAACTGCAGCGCGTGACGAGGTTGACACCCATCTTCTTGGCCAGTTCGACGGAGCGGTTCTGGAGCACTTTCGCACCCAGTGAGGCGAGCTCGAGCATCTCGTCGTAACTGATCATATCCATCTTTTTCGCTTTGGGTTCGATGCGGGGATCGGTCGTGTAGACGCCGTCGACATCGGTGTAGATCTCGCACAGATCCGCCTTCATCGCGCCGGCGATCGCCACGGCGGTCAGGTCGCTGCCGCCTCGCCCCAGGGTCGTGACACGGCCGTCGGGATTGATCCCCTGGAAACCGGCCACGACGACGATCCTGCCTGCGGCCACCGCTTCGCCCATCGGTTTGGGGTCGATATGCTCGATGCGTGCCGCCGTATGGGTCTTGTCGGTGACGATACCCGCCTGACGGCCCGTCATGGCTACGGCGGGATACCCCATCTCGTTGAGAGCGATGCTCAGCAGCGCGCTGGTGACCCTCTCGCCGGAGCTCAACAGCAGATCCATCGCCTCCCGATCCGGCGTTTTCGAAAAGAAGTGGGCATACTCGATCAGCTTGTTGGTCTCCCCGCTCATGGCGGAGACGACGACGATGACGTCGTGCCCTTCGTCACGGGTTTTGGCCACCCGTTTCGCGACGTTGGCGATGCGGTCCAGGTCTCCGACACTGGTACCACCGAACTTTTGAACAACTAACATTACAGGTAACCCTTTTTTCTGAAATACTCCAGCACCTTCTTGTAGATGGGGCGCTTGAAATAGGTGATATAGTCGAAAATCTTCCCGTACGGAACGAAAGTGTACTGGACGAATTCGGGCACTTCCGTCTCCAGATTGATCTTCGCTCCCGGCTTGAGCCGGACAAGAAAATATTTCTGCCGCTGCCCGTCGAAGGGGTACATCTTTTTCGCGATCATCTCGGGAAAATCGTAGCTGACCCATTCGGGAAACTCCGCCACGATCTCCACCTCGTCGGTACCGATCTCCTCTTTCAGCTCTCGAAAAAGCGCTTCTCTCGGACTCTCTCCCTCGTCGATACCGCCCTGGGGAAACTGCCAGGCGTCCTTGACATCGCTTCTGGAGGCGATGAAAAACTCCACCTTTTCCGGATACTTTGATGAGAGAATGATCGCGGCGACATTGGGTCGGTATTTTTTCGTTTTCTTCTCTTTTCGATCATTCATTCAGATTGCTTTACAGACGTACACTGAAGGTACGTAAAATTTTTGATATGATTGTATTAAAAACTCATTTAAGGGCGACTGAGAATTTGAAACAGACCCATCTTTTATATCTGCATATCCCCTTTTGCGACAGCAAATGCCACTACTGCAGCTTCAACTCCTACGTGGACCGGTTCGAATTGAGAGAAAGCTACATGAAAGCGCTGGCAAAGCAGCTGCGCCACGACCTGGAGCGGCTGGAGGGCGGTGAGGGGTCGATCGAAACCCTCTTCATCGGCGGCGGCACTCCCTCGACGATAGAGCCCGCACTCTACGAACCGATCTTTTCGGTTCTGAAGCCGTGGCTGGCCGAAAACGCGGAGATCACGACGGAAGCGAATCCCAACAGCGCCACGGCGTCGTGGCTGAGAGGGATGCGGGCACTGGGGGTCAACCGCATCAGTTTCGGCGTACAGAGTTTTTTCGACGACAAGCTGAAGCTGCTGGGGCGTGCCCACCGCGCGGACGACGCCGTGGAGGCGGTCCTGAACGCCGCCGAAGAGGGTTTCGAACACATTTCGATCGATCTGATCTATGCCACCTGTCTGGATACGCCCGGACGGATCGAAAAGGAGATCGCACAGGCCCTCTCTCTTCCCATCGACCACCTCAGCGCCTACGAACTGACGATCGAAGAGGGGACCCCCTTTCAAAAGAGTCCCGAAGTACGCAGGGAATCCCTGGAACAGGCGCATATCCTCCGCGACACACTCGTTTCCCACGGATGGCGACACTACGAAATCTCCAACTTCGGCCTCGACATCTGCCGGCACAACTACGGCTACTGGGAATACAAACCCTACCTGGGCGTCGGCTGCGGCGCGGTGGGGCGCATCGGCGACGAGCGGCTCTACCCCCACACCGATCCGAAGCGCTATATCGACGACCCGTTTTTCAAAAGAGTGGAGAGACTCCGTCCGGAAGAGATGCACGAGGAGAAGATCTTTCTGGGACTCAGAAGTTCGGTGGGAATCGACGCAAAGATGCTGACGGAGGCGGAAAAGGCAAGATGCGAACTGCTGGTAAAAGAGGAGAAAGTGACGTTCAGGGATGGACGATATTTCAACAACGACTACCTGCTCAGCGATGAAATCGCCCTTTTTATCCTGGGCTAATCACTTTTTTGATAGACTTGACCACTTTAAAAGAGCACCTCAAAAACAGATGAAGGACATGCGATGTTTGGCATGGGACTGAGCGAAATATTTTTTATCGTCGTGATCGCCATTCTCTTTCTTGGCCCCGACAAACTTCCCGACGCGATGGTACAGATCGCCAAATTTTTCCGGAGTATCAAACGGACCGTCAACGACGCGAAAACCTCCCTCGAAGAGGAGCTGAAGATCAGCGAACTCAAAGAGGAGGCCCTCAAATACAAAAAACAGCTCGACCAGGCGACCCACCAGCTCGAAAAGGTCACGACGGCGGACCTGACGACACTTGAGGAGCTGACCGAAACGGTCGAGGATGTCAAAAAGGCCGAAAACAGGCTCGAAGAGGAGGCCGAGGAGCTCAAGGAGAAGGTCGAGCCCAAACGCGAAACGGTGACCTTCCCGAAGAAAAACCGCCGCAGCCACTCCGTCTACGCGCCGCCGGCCGAGGAGCCGACGAACCCTGAAGAAAACCCCAAAGGAAAGGACGCCGATGTTTGAGGATCTCAAACCCCATATCGCGGAACTCAGAAAACGGCTCGCCTACTCCATCGGCGCGTTGATCGTCTGTTTCTTCGTCGCTTTCTATTTCTACGAGCCGATCCTCGAGTGGATGACACAGCCTCTCAAAGAGGTATTGCCCGACACTTCGATGATGATCGCCACGGGCGTTCCGGAAGTCTTCTTCACGGCGGTCAAGGTTTCGCTCTTTGCCGGTTTTCTGATGGCTTTGCCCTTCATTCTCTACCAGTTCTGGCTCTTCATCGCGCCGGGACTCTACGAGCACGAAAAGAAGTATATCTGGCCCTTCGTCTTCTTCGCGTCGGGCATGTTTTTCCTCGGCGCGGCCTTCGCCTACTACGTCGTCGTCCCCTACGGCTTCGCCTTTCTGGTCAACTTCGCCGAGCAGATCGTCACCGTCGCGCCCAAGATCAACGAATATGTCGGCTTTTTCACGAAGATCATGGTCGGTTTCGGCATCGCCTTCGAACTGCCGGTATTGACATTCTTCCTGGCGCTTCTGGGACTCGTCGACGATCAGACACTCAAAAGCTTTTTCAAATACGCGATCATTCTGATCTTCGTACTCGCCGCGCTGCTGACGCCTCCGGACGTCGTCACCCAGCTGCTGATGGCGATCCCGCTGATTCTGCTCTATGGCGTCTCGATACTCATCGCCAAAATGGTCAATCCCTACAAACCGCCCGAAGAACCCGATGAAGAGGATGCAGAAACTGACTGAAAAGAGCGTTCCGGAACCTCTGGCGACCGATAGTTACGACTATCGGCTTCCCCCCGAGCTCATAGCGAAGGAGCCGGCACACCCCAAAGACAGCTCCCGGCTCCTCGTCGTCGACAGGAAAAGCGGCACGATCACCCATGCGGTTTTTCGCGACATCCTCTCTTTCATTCCCAAAAAATGCGCCATCATCTACAACGACACCAAAGTGATCAAGGCACGGCTCTTCGGCAAAAAAGAGAGCGGCGGCAAAGTGGAACTGCTGATCAACAGGCAGCTGGATGCCGAACGCTACAACGTCCTGATACGCGGAAAGGTCAAGCCCGGCAGCGAGCTGCTCTTCGACGGGGGGCTTAAGGCGGAAGTCCTCGAGCTTTGCAGTGACGGCAGCCGCATCGTCCGGTTCAAAAGCGCCGAGGGCACCGTGCTGGATTTCGAAGCGCTTCTGCACCATCTCGAGGAGATCGGCCATGTCCCCCTTCCGCCCTATATGCAAAGAGAGGACAGAGAGGAGGACGCGAAACTCTACCAGCCGGTTTTCGCCAGACACGAGGGGGCCGTCGCGGCACCGACGGCATCTTTGCACTTCACCGAAGAGCTATTTAACAAAATGCGCAAAAGTTTCGATATATACCCCATAACATTGCACGTGGGTGCCGGAACGTTCAAACCCGTCGAAGCGGAAACGATAACGGACCATCCCATGCACAGCGAATATTACGAAATTCCGGAAGAGACGCGGAAAGTCATCGATTCCGACCGGGAAATCCTCGCCATCGGGACAACGGTGACACGGACGATCGAGTATTATGTCCGTACACGCAAACCGTTCGGCGAATGCGATCTTTTCCTGCATCCGGGAAACCCGCCGAGGCGCGTCGATCACCTGTTGACCAATTTCCACCTGCCGAAGTCGACGCTGATCATGCTGGTGGCTTCGTTTCTCGGACTGGAAAAGACGATGGAAGTCTACCGCTGTGCCATAGAAAAGAGATACAGATTTTACAGCTATGGCGACGCCATGCTGATTTTATAGGGATGGAAAGGAGAAGATGATGCCGGAGGAGTTTTGGATCAAGATCACCGCTATCATATTCATCGCGGCGGGTCTGCTGCTGACGTTCGTCCGGGAACTTCGTAAACCGAAGCGCGATCCCAACGACAATCCCGACACCAAACGCATGAACGATATATTGAAAGATTGAAATGGCCGTCACCGTCTGTACGTTCAACGTCAACTCCATACGATCGCGTATCGATCTCATCGAGCGCTGGCTCACGGAAAAGAGAGAGGTCGATATCCTCTGTTTTCAGGAGATCAAGTGCGAAGCCGGACAGTTTCCGGCCGACCGTTTCGAAAAGCTCGGCTACGAGTGCGCCGTCAACGGCCAGAAGCGGCTCAACGGCGTGGCGGTCTGCTCGAAACTGCCCATCGAAACGGTCAAAACGGAGTTTGGCAGCGATCTCTTCGACAGAGAGAGACGGCTGATCGAAGTGAAGATAGGAGATACGCTGATTCTCAACTGCTACATTCCCAGAGGCGGACTGGAGGGCGAAGAGCGCCATGCCTACAAAATGGAGTTTTTCGACGCCCTGAGCGAATACACCCGCAGGCTGCTTCAGGATCATGAAAAGGTGATTCTCCTCGGCGATTTCAATGTCGCGCTCGGCGACAACGACGTCTACGATCCGGAGGTTTTCGAAGGAGCCGTGGGCTTTCTGCCCAGCGAAAAGGAGAAGATGGAGGCGCTGCTCTCTACGGGGGTGCACGACTGCTACAGAAAGCTCCATCCCGAAGAGAAGGCCTTCACCTGGTGGGACTACCGGACCGCGGGAATCTGGCGGGACGAAGGGATGCGCATCGACTACATCCTCGCCAGCGAAACGCTCTGCGGCGCGCTCGAATCGGTGGAAGTGGACCTGTGGACCCGGCGACGCCGTTCACCGACTCCCAGCGACCATGCGCCCGTCGTCGCGACATTCGGTCGGATATAGGATGGAAACGTGCTGAAATTTCCAGGCAAAAGGTTAGCGATCAAGCCGGAAAAGAGAGTCTCTTTGATCACGCTTCTCATTCTGCTGCTGACGGCGGCCGCACTGATCGGCATCAGTGCCGTCACGATCCGCCATCTGCAGCTGGGCACCGTCTCAAAGACCCTGGAACAGACTGCGAAAACGGCACGTGACTGTCTCAAACTCCACGGCAGCGGCGAGAACTGGGATACCCTGGAAACCTGTCTAAAGACGCTTCGAGAGGACAGAGATCTCAAATCTCTCTGGATCGCCCGTTCGGAAGCGACCATCGAGGAGTACGGAGAAGAGGGATTTTTGACACGAAAAGCCGACAATGTCGACGAAGAGGTCTTCAAAAAGGGGGAGACCGTAGTCGATCACGGCGACGCCTTTTTCCCATCGAAGCTCCGCCTAGCCGTCCCGTTTCTGGCCTCCTCCATCGAAGATCCCAAATGCATGCGCTGCCACAATGCCGTGGAGGGGGATGTCCTCGGGGTTCTCGATATCGAGTACGACCTGGGCGGTACGATGGCATCCGTTTTCGCTTTTCTCAGAAATATCGTCATCATCGTGCTGCTCTCCATCGTGGCCATCCTCTTTGTCCAGAGATACGCCATCCGTCCCTACAGAAGATTCGTAGAGGAGCTCTCCGCCTCCATCAAGAAAGCGAACGAGGGGGATTTCACCCACACGATATCCACCGATTTCCCCTCGGCCGAAATGCAGCTTTTGGCGGAGAACTACAACAAACTCATCGGTATCTTCCGCGACTCCATCGACTCCATCGTCAAACGGTTCAACCTGCTGATCCGCGACCTGGATATCCAGGCCGGCCATCCGCTGGAGAAGGCTTCCCGCGCCCTGCACATGCTGGCCAACGTCTACCGCTACCGCTACTCGATCGAGAAGGACCCCTCCCTCATCCAGGTCTACAACCACATCATCAACATCGTCCGGGACGTCACCCACGCGGAGCATTTCAGCGTCTACAGCGTCGACAGAAAAGAGCAGATCAAGACACTCATCTACTCCACGGCGGCGACGCTTACCAAAAATCTCGGAGAGAGCGAAGAGCCGATCGCCGAATACATCGAAAACATCGATGTCGACGAAATCACGTTCGAATTTCCCTCGATGTCGCTCACGGGCGAGGACAAGATCTCCTTCTACTACTGTATTCCGGTGGATATCAACGAGTATTCGACCATCATCATCGCCCTCTTCGCCAAAACCAGAGAGGAGATGGACCGCTACAGGGAGTCGGTGCTGGAGCTGCGCTACTATCTCGAAAACGTCAAACCGGTCATCGAGAGCAAGATTCTGACCCAAAAACTCAGAGAGCAGTCGCTCCTCGACGGACTGACGGGACTCTACAACCGAAAATTCCTCGAAGAGTTCATCGACAAGATCGACAACCAGGCCAAACGGAGCCACACCAAATACGCCGTCATGATGATCGACATCGACTTCTTCAAGCATGTCAACGACACCTACGGCCACGACATCGGGGACAAGTTCATCAAACTTCTGGGACTCATCATCCAAGATCACATCCGCGCCTCGGATATCGCGGTCCGCTACGGCGGCGAAGAGTTTCTGGTACTGCTGCACGAAAGTACCAAAGAAGGAGCCGTCAAGGTGGCCGAAACGATCCGGAAGGATTTCTCGAAACGGACGATCTACGCGAAAAAGGACCGCATCAAGAAGACGATCTCCATCGGTATCAGTTTCTATCCGGAGAGTGCGGCGATCTCACTGCGTGAAGCGATCAAATTCGCCGATATCGCCCTCTACCGCGCCAAAGAGAGCGGAAGGAACCAGATCGTCCTCTTCGACGAGGATATGCTCGACTAGAAACTGTCTTATCGGCTTTTGAGCTTGAGAAGATAGCGTTCGAGTATCAGCTGTGCGGCGATCGAATCGAGTTTTCCGTCTTTGCGCTGCCTCGTGACCCCCTTCATCATCTCGGCCGCCTCAAGACTGCTGCCGGACTCGTCGATGTAGGTGATTTTCCCCCCGAAATCGAGCAGAGAGACGAAGTGGCGGATTCTTCTCTCCATCTCCTCGGCGCTGCTGCCTCCTTTGGGCAATCCCACGACGAGATGCTCTATGCCCCACTCTTTCAGAAAGGCGGAGAGATCCCGCGCGGCCTGATCCCTGTTTTTTCGGATGACGGGGTTTTGGGGGATCGCCACCTGCCCATCGAGGCTGATGGCCGTGCCGATACGCCGCAGACCCACGTCGATGGCAGCGATACGCTCTTTTTCGGCCATCTCACACCTCCCTGAAAAACCAGGCGACCGCGAAAAAGAGCGCCATGCTAAGCAGAGGCGCCGCCAGTAGCCCGATCGTCGTCTCGCGCCTGAGCAGGTAGCGTACCACGCCCCATCCGTAGAGCAGAATCGCGGCGATATGCAGGACCATCAGCGGTTTGTAGACGAGCATCGTCCGTGTGAAGGCGACGAAAAAGAAACCGGCCCCTATCATCGCACCGCCCCGAAGCAGTGTCGTCATATCCCTGTCGATCATGTAGGCGCGATAAAGCAGCCACCCGAAAAGCAGCAGCAGCGACGCGGCAAGAATGTAGGCCATTGTCACCTTCCGTAGCGGGAGGTCAGCGACGCTTTGGCGATGGCGTGCTTTTCGATCAGGGCGACGGCTCTGGCGGGAGAGGTGTCCGACGTGACGGGAAGCTTTTCCACATCGAGGGCGTAGACGGTGACGATATAGCGATGGGGGGCGTCACCTTTTGGAGGACAGGCTCCCCCGTAGCCGGGTTTTCGAAAATCGTTGAGAGTCTGGACCGCCCCTGCGGGAAGCCGTTTTCCGGAGGGATCGCCGGCTCCCTTTGGAAGTGTATGCAGATGCACAGGGATGTTGACGACGATCCAGTGCCACCATCCGTGTCCCGTCGGCGCGTCGGGATCGAACATCGTCACGGCGAAACTCTTCGTCCCCTTCGGTTCGCCGTGCCAGAGCAGCTCGGGAGAGATGTTCTTTCCGCCGCAGCGGTATCCGTCATAGACCTGTTCCAAGGAGAGACGATCCGAAAGGTCCGGGCTTTCGAGGGACAATCCCCCCGCCCACAGAAACGTCGCTACTCCCCAAAATGCAATCACCAGACGCAACAATCTCTTCATGATCGCTCCTCGTTTTTTTGCTATTATAGCCGATATAATTACGTAACAGTAACGATTTTAGATCGAAGGAGCGGCATGAAAGCGAAAATTCTGGGATACAAAGAGCTTCTCAAGACACTGGTCGAATACCATATCGCCTTTATCGACAGGCTTTCGAACGAGGGATACGAAAAGATTTTCTCCATTCTTCTGGTACCCTATCCCCAGGGGGACGAAGAGAAGATCAGGGAGCTCGTCTCCCCCCTGCTCAGAGAGAGCGACCGTCTCTTCTATCTGGAAGGCAACCTGATCGCCCTGCTGCCGGGAACCGACTGGAACGGCGCCATGACGGTCCACGAGACGATCACGACGGCACTGGGAATCGAGCCGAAAGAGGAGTGCATCGTGGAGTATCCGACCGACGGGACGAGCGCCTTCGAGCTCATCAGCAATCTCTACTCGAAATACGACGACATCAAAGCGGAATGATCCTTCCATCCTGCACGGCGATCATCCCTTCGAGTTCCGCCTCGAAGACCCTGTCACCGAAACGCTTCACCGCCTCTTCGTAGGTGGGTGAGCCTTTGCAGAAAGCGGTGAAATCGTCCGCTTCTTCACTTTTTTCAGCTCCCGTCGCGAATCTCGAGGCGAACTCCTCGATGTCGTAGATCGCTTCGGCCGCACCCTCTTTCAGCAGATCGGTCGTCCCTTCGCTCTCGCCGAGCCGGTGGGGCAGGACATAGATACTTTTCCCCATTTTCAGCGCATACTCCACGCTTCGCATCGTTCCGCTGCCGCGGTCCGCCTCTCCCACGATCAGCACCTCGCCCAGAGCGACGACCAGCTCGTTGCGTACCACGAAACTCCAGGGCGTGGCCCTAAAATCTGGCTCGAACTGGCTGAGGACCAATCCTCTCTTCTCGATCTCTTCGATCAGCGAGGCGTTGACAGCCGGATAGCGGTGATCGAGACCACATCCCAGCACCGCGATGGTACGCTCCGCCCCCGCACCACGGTGCGCCAGGGCATCCACGCCCATCGCCGCACCGCTGACGACCGTCACACCCCTTTTGGAAAGTGCTGCCGCCAGCTGCTGTACCGCGCTCTTGGTATAGGCGCTGGGGCGTCTGGTCCCCACGATGGAGACTTTTCTGCTTTCCAGCAGTCCGGTCGAACCCCGATAGTAGAGCGTCTCGGGATAGCGTTTCATCGCTTCGAGCTCCGAAATGCGAAAATCGATCGTACCCGTCATCTAGACCACCCACTGCCACAGAAGGTAGGCGGTGACGGAGACGATCGCCACACCGATGAGATCGATGAAAAAGCCCACGGCGGCCATCGTTTTGA